>DASUNW010000094.1:0-14278 GCA_036276955.1 Alcanivorax sp.
CGGGTGGATATGGCGGTGAACCGGTTCAACGAAATCCCGGGTTCGTTTCACCAGGTCACCCTCTGGCGGGATTCGTTTTCCTGCCTGCTCAACCGGGACAATCCCATCGCCCGCCGTTTCGACCTCAACAGTTACTTGTCCGCCCAGCACATCTGGGTCTCGAAAACCGGCTTCGGTGTGGGTTTCGGCATGAACCCGGAAAAGCTCGGCGGTCTGGGCTGGATCGACCACGCCCTGCAGCGCATCGGACGTGCCCGCAAGATCAGCATCTTCACCCGCCACTATCAGATGCCGGCGCTGCTGGCGATGAACAACGACCTGGTCGCCACCCTGCCCAGCCGGGTGGCGCGCATGCAGGCGCAGAACGCGCGACTGGTGATTAAGTCGCCGCCGTTTGAGATCCCCGAATTCGAACTGAAAATGGCCTGGTCGCCGCTGCTGCACCACAACACCGCCCACCGCTGGCTGCGGCGACTGATCCAGGAAGAAGCAGAACAGATTCTCGCGGAAGACCCGTGAAGGACAGCTAACCAATAACGGCCTCTTCGATTGCTGGTCACAGCACTGAAGAGCCTTGCAGCCAGCCGCCTTTGGCACGGCCGGGGTTGTCTTCGCCGGCTTCGGCGATGGCGCCTTTGCCGACGCCTTCGAAGGCGCGCACCCGGAAGCGTTTGCCCGGGGCTTCGCGGGCCAGCTCATCGGCGATGTGCTCGGCCAGGTTTTCCACCGTGGAGTCGGTATCCACCAGGTAGCAGTGGTCCTCCGGGATCACCAGTTCGAAGTGGCCCTGCTCGGCGTCGTAGCGGAAGCGGTGGTGGGGCACCTCGTCCACGTAGTAGGTGCCTTCCAGGTCGGCGCGGGTGCCGATGTAGATGTCCTCCCAGCGGTCCGCCCAGAGTTTCTCCCAGTAGCGGCTGCGGCGGCCGTTCTCGAAGATCTCGATGCCGGAGCGGTGCCCATGGGCGATACGCTGGCAGTTGCCGTCGTGTTTCTTAAGGCCATGGGAATAGTGGTAAAACGGCGCCGTGCCGGTGTCCTGCTCGCGCAGTACCACGCGCACTTCGGTGACGTTGTCGGGCACCGCGTCGTGGATCAGCTCCATCAAATAGAGGGTGACGCCGGCCTTGGTGATGGCGGTGCCGGGCAGTTCCAGAACGCTGGCCGCCGGCGACACCATGCGGATTTCCCCGGCCAGGTAACGCCATTCCAGGCTGATATGGCCATCATCGCGGCGATGCAGCCCGATCAAGTCGCTTTCGGCGGGCAGCAGCAGGCGGTGGTCCACCCGTTCGTCCACGGCGTGCTTCAGGGTTTTCTTGATGTGACCGAAATCAAACACCATGCCCTGGGCGTCCAGATCGCCGGACAGCTCCAGGTCCACGATCCAGGATTCCCCCACCATGCCGCGTTTGGCGTGGAGGTAGGAAAAATCCACCACGGTCAGATTTTCAACGAAAAGCGTGGCCATACAATCCTGTCGGTTTGAGGGTGGGCGGGTGTTTCACCATTATAGTCAGTCGGGGCGCGGGGACTCACCCCAAGTTCTGTAAATTAGCAGCCGTTCTTCCCGGTGTTGTGAACGGGAACACGCGGTTGGGTGGCCGGCCGGACGATCTGGCAACCCGCCCCGGCTTGTTCTATGGTTGGGAGCCTCTGTAATTTGAACGTCCGCGCGCGAGTCCGCGTGGTAAAAGGAATGGACCATGAGCGAAACGATTTTCTCCAAGATCATCGACCGGGAAATTCCGGCGGATATCCTCTACGAGGACGACCAGTGTCTGGCGTTCAAGGACGTTAACCCCCAGGCGCCGACCCATTTTCTGGTGATCCCCAAAAAGCCCATTCCCAAGCTTTCCGACGCGGATCAAAGCGATAAAGCGCTGCTCGGACACCTTTTATTGGTCGCCGGCCAGGTTGCCGGGGAACAAGGGCTGGAGGATTTCCGTCTTAACGTGAATAACGGCGCCGGTGCCAGCCAGACCGTGTTTCACTTGCACGTGCATGTGCTGGGCGGGCGTCCGTTCAGCTGGCCGCCGGGTTGAAGCCCGGTTACCCGCCTGAATAACTCGGGCGGCAACAATAAAAACGCAAAACAAGAAAAGGAGTTAACCATGAAGCCCTTGGTTGTTATCACCCTGTTGCTGACCGTCACCGGCCTGGCCCAGGCGGTGCCGCCGCAAAATCCGGTGCAGGTCAACGCCATGATCGCGGAGCTGGAAAGCCTGCATCAGAAAGGGGTCGAGCTGCACAGCGACTACGATGCCGCGGACAAAGCGCAGCTGAAAGCCTGCCAGGCGGAGCACGCCGGGCTGGGCGCCCAGGCCACCGAACTGCGTGCCCGCGCCGCCAAGCTGCCGGAGCTGGCCTATCGGGTGAACCTCACCATGGCCGCCAACGACGCCGTCGGTTGCGTGTCCTGCACCAGTGATGGCAGCGACTGCGACGCCATTCCCGCCGCCCTGAAGAGAGTCGACCGGCAAATGAAAGCCGGCGGCCCGGCGGGCTAGACCGCCAGGGGACGCCGGCCCCGGCTATCGGCTATCCTGAGGGTCCCTCGAATCGCAGGATGGGTCCCATGTCTGGATGGATACAACCGGTTACGCTGGAAGGTGAGCAGGTGGTGTTGGAGCCGCTGAGGTCGGCGCACGCCGACGATCTGGCCGACGCCACCGCCGACGGCGAACTCTGGAAGCTCTGGTACACCTTGATACCGGCGCCGGATGGCGTGCACCGTTATATCGATACCGCGCTGCAGGGGCGCGAGCGGCACGGCGACGTGCCGTTCGCGGTGCGCCACCGCGAGAGCGGGCGGGTGATCGGCAGTACCCGCCTGTTCCGGGCCGATCCGGATAACCGCCGTGTGGAACTGGGGCACACCTGGTACGCGCGACGTTTCCAGCGCAGTGCCGTAAACAGCGAATGCAAATTGCTGCTGCTGGGCCATGCCTTCGAGTGCCTGGAAGCGATCGCGGTTGAATTGCGGACCCACTGGCACAACCAGGCCTCACGCACCGCCATCGCCCGGCTGGGCGCCAAACAGGACGGCGTGCTGCGCCACCACACGGTGAGCGCCGACGGCGTCTATCGGGATACCGTGGTGTTTTCCATCCTCAGCCAGGAATGGCCGGCGGTGCGCCAGACCCTGAACCTGCGGCTGGGCCGCCTCTAGTGGTCCATGCGGTTAATTCTGTCACTCTCAGCCGCCACACAAGCGGCGTGGGCCAGGCGCGCGAACGCAGAACTGGTGGTGCCAATTCAAGTGAGCGCAACACCGACCACGGTGCTTGTGTGGTGGCCCTTCGGGAGAGCCTGTGCCGGCGCGACTCGGCGTTGCGTCTCTTGGCAAGGGAACCACCCTTGCCGGCGATACGCGCCTTGATTCGCGCCGGCACAGGCACTCTGAGAGTGACAGAATTAACCGCATGGACCACTACATGAATTACTTCGCGCACCTGACGCTGGCCCGGCCCACGGTGCCGTCCAAGGTGGGTAACCTGCTCGGCGATTTTATGCGTGGCGTCCGTGAGCCGGAGCTACCGGAGGCGGTGCGCCTGGGGCTGCACAACCACCGGCTGGTGGATCGTTTTACCGACCAGCATCCCCTGGTGATCGAAAGCCGGGCCCTGTTCGCCCCGCATCGCCGGCGTTTCGCCGGGGTCGCCCTGGACGTGCTGTTCGACCACTTCCTGATTCGGCACTGGGCGCGTTTTCACGACACGCCGCTGGAGCAGGCCATCGACCGCGACTACCGGTTGCTGCTCGATGGCGCCGATCTGATGCCGGCGCCGATGCAGGCCACCACCGGGCGCATCGTCGAGCATGACTGGTTCGGGCATTACGCGGAATTGGAGAACGTGGGCCGGGCCCTGGACCGCATCGCCGCGCGGGTGCGCTTCGCCAATCGCTTTGACGGTGCCCTGGAGGACATCGAACGTCACCACGGCCGGTTGGAAGCCGTGTTCCTGACGCTCTATCCGGCGTTGCGGCAACACGTCGACGAGCAGGCGTTGGAGCAACGCCCGCCCAACGACGGCGTTACAGCGGGTTGATCTCGAGCGCCGCCATGGTGTCCAGGTAGAGACGTTCCGCCTGCTTCTTGTTGCGCGCCCGCGGGGAGCGTGCGGCGGCGCCCTTGGCGTCGAAATAGCCGCCGGTGACACCGAAGAATTCCTCGTCCAGGGCCATCCGCACCGGCAGGCGCGCCGCTTTTTCCGGCGTCGTCAGGGTGGGGCGAATCAGCTTCATCGCCAGCTCCGGCACATGGCGGAAAATCGGTGTGTCCACGCCGCCCGGGTGCAGGGCGTTGCTGGTGACGCCCTGGGCCGCGAGCCGCTGGGCGAGCACATCGCTGAACAGGATGTTGGCGAGCTTGGACTGGCCGTAAGCGTCCATCACCAGATAAGGGCGGCGGCCGCGCCAGGTCTTGGTATTGACGCGCCCCAGCCAGTGGGCCACCGACGCCAGGTGGATCACGCGGGCGTTCTCGCGCTGGTGCAGCAGCGGCAGCAGCAGGTGGGTGAGCAGCACCGGCGCCAGGTAGTTCACGCCGATCTGCATCTCGAAGCCGTCGCGGGTGAATTGCTGCCGGGTAGGCACCACCCCGGCGTTGTTGATCAGCACGTCGATGCCGTCCAGCTCATCGTTGAGGCGCCGCGCGCAGCCGCGCACCTGGGAAAGATCCGAGAGATCAAGCGGAAACAGCCGCACCCGTGCCTGGGGGTATTGACCCTTGATGCGTGCCAGCGCCGCCTGGCCCTTGGTTTGGTCGCGGCAGGCGAGCACCACTTCCGCGCCACGCCCGGCCAGTTGCTGGGCGGTGCAAAAACCGATGCCGGAATTGCCGCCGGTGATCAAAACCCTTTTACTCATTTCCGTGCCCTCCTTGTACGAAGCCGCAAGCCTAGCATAGAAAAAAAGACAAAAGCCGTACCCGAAAAGCGCCCGGTCCCAGGCGCTGCGGCCTGTCAGTGGGTGGCCTGTTGCGCAGCGATCCAGCGCTTGATGACGGCGGTGACCCTGGGCCAGTGGCGCCCTTGCAGCAGCAGGTGCGGCCCTTGAGGAAAGTGCCGGTACTCGCCGTGGGCGCCGAGCCGTTCACGCAGTCGCTGGATGCCTACCGCGGGCACCGAGGTGTCGCGGTCGCCGTAGAGCAATAGGGTGGGCACCTGGATAAGCCCGGCGTCGTCGCTGGCGTGGTCGGCCAGTTGAATCAGCCCCCAGTAGGCGTCCATGCGCACCTGTTGCATCACCAGCGGGTCGGTGGCGCGCCGCCGGGCGGCTCGCGGCACCAGATCCGGGTCATTCGGGGCGCGCGCCACATCCAGCTGATAACCCGGGGCCAGGGTGGCGGCGGAGGCGATCAGAACGTTCCAGCCGTAGCGCAGTCGAATGCCCTCGCGCACCGCCGGCGCCGCCAGAATCAGGCCGGTCACCGGCACTTGCGGATGGCGGCTGGCCACCAGCATCGCCACCGCGCCGCCCAGGCTCTCGCCGAGCAGGAACAGGGGCTTGTCCGGATGCCGCGCGGCGAGCCGGCGTGCGGTTTCGGTGGCGTCGGCGACCAGGCGCGCTTCGCCGGCCCAACGGCCATCGGGCAACATGCGGTGGCCGAAACCGGCCTGATCGTAGCTGTACACCTGGTACCCGGCGGCGGCCAGGTCCGGCGCGGCCAGCTCGAACGCCGCGCTGTAGTCACCGAAGCTGTGCAACGCCAGAATCACCGCTTCAGGCTCACCGGCGGTGTCCCAGGCGCGCAGTTCCAGGGGCGGCACCGGCGCGCGCCCGGCGCAGGCGGCCAGGTGGCTGAGCAACAACAGGACAATAAGGGGTTTCAATGCGGACATCGAAGCAGTGTAGGCAAGGTCTCGTGAATGCCGGGTGGGTGCTTCTGGCAATGTTGCTGGCGGGCCCGGCGGCCCTGCAATGGGGCCGCCGGAAAGTGGAGATTCGTTGGGACTAGTCCCGGCTCAGCCAGGCCATCAGAGCCCGGGTGGCCCGTTGCGGCACCACTTTCTCCAGCAACACGGTGAAACGGAACGGCAACCCCACCGGCACATGCACCTGCTGATCGTTTTGCAGCGCGTCGAACGCCGCCCTGGCCACGTCGTCGGCGCTTAGGTTCACACCCATGCGGCGCACTACCGGCGCTTCGAAAGCCTGTTTGCTGACCATGCCGGTATTCACGAATGGCGGCATCAAGTCCTGCACACGGATGCCGTGGCGCCGCCATTCCAGGTCCAGTGCCTCGGTGAGGCCGCGGACCGCGAATTTCGAGGCGGAATAGCTGGCCAGGTGCGGCACGCCGTAGAGCGCCGACGCCGAGCTCATGTTGAGCACTCGGGGGCGCCGGGACTGTTTCAGATAGGGCAAGGCGGCCAGGCACATTTGCAGGGTGCCGGCCACGTTCACGTCGAGGGTGAAACGGTGCTGTGCGGCGCTCAGATCCTCGAAATGCCCCATGCGCAGTACGCCGGCGCTATTGAAAAGCACATCCAGGCGACCGCCGGCGGTGGCCGCGAACGCCGCCACCGCCGCTTCGCATTGGGCCATGTCGGTGACGTCCAGCCGCTGGTGCCAGCAGCGCTCGCCCAGTTCGGCGTGCACCGCCTGCAGAGCGCTTTCATTGACATCCAGCAGGCCCACCCGCCAGCCGTCGGTATGAAAACGGCGCGCGGTGGCCAGGCCGATGCCGCTGGCGGCACCGGTGATCAGAATGCTGTCCATCTTGTTCCCCCGGGTAAAACGTCGGTCTCGCGCGGTGATCTTACGGCTGGGCGGGCATCGGCAGGGTGAATTCCCCTTGCCGGTCGAAATGGATCGGAAACGCCAGGCCCGCCACCCGAGCGCTGCCCTTGAGCTGGTATTTCAGCGGCTCGCCGGCGTTTTGCTGCAGGCGTTGCAGTTGCTGCAGGGTGCCCAGCAGGCTGGTGGAAATGCTGGTGGTGATCAGCACGTCGTCGAGGGCCGGCAGGGTGGTGGCTTCATTATTGTTGCCCCGCGCCAGTCGCTCGCCATTGACCAGAATCTCATAATCCAGCGCCTTGATGGTCACCGCCCGGTCATTCGGGTTGCGCGCTCGCAGCACGGCTTGCCAGCGTTGCTCGAAGACGCCCACGCTCTCCAAACGCAGCGACGACAAGGTGACTTCCGGCGCTTCCAGGCCGGAAAAACTCTGGCAGGCGGTGGTCAAAAGCAGCAGCACCGGAAGGCTTAAACGGGCCAGCGTTCGCATAACAACTCCATCAGATCAGTGGCGACCCCTGGCATGGATGATACCCCAGTCGCCGCCGTCGTGCTGGTGCATCAGTGCCAGTGTTGGTGCAGGAAGTCGCGGCACTCCGCCAGGGCCAGGTCGGCGTCGTGGAGCATGCCGGCGTGCAGTTGGAACACGTGCCAGCGGCCGGGATAGCGCTGGTAGCGGGCCTCACAGTCGGCGCCGTCGAGGGCATCGGCAAGGCGTTCGCTGTCGTTGGCGAGAATCTCGTCGCTGCCGGTTTGAATCAGCAACGGTGGCAACCCGTCCAGGTTCCCCAGCAAAGGTGATGCCCCGGCGCCGGCGCGCTGTTCGCCGGCGTAGGCGTTGGCGGCGAATTCCAGCCAGTGCCGGTTGAGCATGGCTTCGCCGGGCACGGTGAGCGGCGTGTCCGTCAGCGTCAGGTCCACCCAGGGCGAGAACATCAGGGCGCAGGCGGGCAGCGGCTGGCCTTCGTCGCGCAGGCGCTGCAGCAGCGCCAGGGTGAGGCCGCCGCCGGCGGAGTCGCCGGCCACCGCCAGCCGCGCCGGCGCGTGGCCTTTCTCCAGTAGCGCCAGATAGGCCCGATGGGCGTCGTCCAGGGCCGCCGGGAAGGGGTGCTCCGGGGCCAGCCGGTAATCGGCCACCGCCACGCTGGCGTCCGCCAGTTTCGCCAGGTGGCTGGTCAGCGCCCGGTGGGTGACCGGCGCGCCGCTCACGTAGCCGCCGCCGTGCAGGTACAGCACCGTGCCACGCTCGCCGGTGCCGGTCAGCTCCACCGGCACCGGGCCCAGTACCGTGGAGCGTCTCGGCACGCCCCGGGCGGGCAGGGTGGTGCGCGACAACGCCGCCAGCCAGTGTCGTTGCAGGGCCACCGGGCTGCGCGACAGGAAAGCGGGTTTCAGCAGAACGCTGAGGCTGCCGCGCAGCGTCGCCGCGAGTATTTTCTGACCGCGCGTGGGCGCGGCACCGCCGGTTTCACGGGTGCAGCTCATAGTCTTCCGGGTCCAGGTGTCGGGTACGTTGCCGGTAGCTGAAGGTAAAGCCCGGCCAGTTATTGGTGTTCTTGCCGCTGGCGGTCTTGTACCAGCTCTCGCAGCCCTGGTCCCAGACCGTGCCGCGCATGCGCGCCTGCAGCGCGCGGTTGAAGTCGTTCTGCACGCCGGGGCGCACATCCACGAAGCGGTGGCCGTCCCGTTCCAGGGTTTCCAGGGCGCTGATCACATAGGCGATCTGCGATTCGATCATGTAGATGATCGAGTTGTGGCCCAGGTTGGTGTTGGGGCCGTACAGCATGAACAGATTGGGGAAGCCGTGCACGCTGATGCCCAGGTAGGCTTCGGCGCCGTCCCGCCAGGCCCGGTTGAGATCCTGACCGCGCCGGCCGGTGATCGCCATCGGTGCCAGGAAATCGGTGGCCTGGAAACCGGTGCCGTAAATAATCACATCCGCCTGGTGGTGTTGCCCATCGGTGTCTTCCACGCCATCGGCGGTGATCGCGCGCACACCGCCGGTGATCACCGGAATTTGGTACGCCGTCAGCGCTTGATAGTAGTCGTTGGAAATCAGAATGCGCTTGCAGCCCATAGGGTAGTCGGGCGTCAGCTTGGCGCGTGTGTCCGGGTCGGGCACGCACTCGCGCAGGTGTTTTCTGAACAGGTATTCGTGAAAGCGCATGGCGCCCTGCAGGCTGGTGAAGCCCAGCACCCGGGCCTCGTTCTGCGCGTACACCCGTGCCCGGTCCAGTTTCTGCAGTAGCGGGAAGCGCGCCATCAGGCGCTGCTCGGTGGCCGAGTAAGGCCGGTCCGGTTTGGGAATCACATAGGGCGCGGAACGCTGGAACAGCAGGACCTGTTTCGCCTGTTTGGCGATTTCCGGTACGAACTGAATGGCGCTGGCCCCGGTGCCGATTACCGCCACGGTTTTGCCGGTGAGGTCCACGTCGTGGTTCCAGCGGGCGCTATGAAAAGTCTCGCCGGTGAAGCTGTCGCGCCCCGGCAGATTCGGCCAGGCCGGCCGGTTGAGCTGGCCGGTGGCGGTGATCAGCGCGCGGGCGGTGATCGGGCCGTGGCTGGTGTCCAGATGCCAGAGGCCGGAGGCCTCGTCGAAGCGGGCGCCGTTAACGCTGGTGCCGAAACGGATATGCGGGTGTAGCCGGTACTTGTCCGCGCAATGGCGCAGGTAGGCGAGAATTTCCGCCTGCGGCGCGAACCGCCGCGACCAGTCGAATTTCTTCTCGAAGGAAAACGAGTACAGGTGCGACGGCACGTCGCAGGCCGCGCCGGGGTAGGTGTTGTCGCGCCAGCAGCCGCCCACGTCGTTTTCTTTTTCGAGCACCACGAAGGCGTGCTGGCCCCGGTCCTTGAGCGCGATGGCCATGCCCAGGCCGCCGAAGCCGGCGCCGATGATGGCGACTTGATAATCCGGTTGCATAAATGAACCTGCCATTGAGTTGGCCCCACTGTAGCGTGGGCGCGATGGTCTGTTTATGGCCGGTCTGTAACCGGCCCGGTCTTTTTAGTCAGGACCGGGGGTTTCGATTACCAGGGAATCCGCGCGCCGTCCCAGGCGAAAAAGCCGCCGCTGTCCTGCTCGCCGGCCCGGTCGATGTGGCCAAGCAGACACTCGGCGGCGAAATCGCTGCTGAACAGTTGTCCGGCGGGCACGTTGCGCCGGAACGGCGCCGATAAATCGGTCTCCACGGTCCCCGGATGCAGCGCCAGCACGATCAGGTTTTGGGCGCGCCGCCGGGCCTCCACGGCGAAGGTGCGCAGGAACTGATTCTGCGCCGCCTTGCTGGCCCGGTAGGCGTACCAGCCGCCCAGCCGGTTGTCCTCGATGCTGCCGACCCGGGCGGACAGGGACGCGAACACGGCGCGCCGGTCGTGGCGAAGCAGCGGGAAAAAGTGTTTTGCCAATAAGACGGGGGCAAAGGCGTTCAACGCGAACATGCGACTGAGAAGCGCCGGGTCCAGGTCCTCGACCCGCTTTTCCGGCATCATGCCAAGGGCGCCGTCGTGCAGCACACCGGCGCAGTTCACCAGGGTGTCGAGGGTATCGGTCCAGTCGCGCATGCCGGTGGCCAGGGCGGCGATGTCCTTGTCGTCGGTGAGGTCCGCGGCGAGCGGATGAAGCCGGTCGGGAAAGCGACGGCGCAACGCCGCCAGGGCGGGGCTGGCGTCCGGCGCGCGGCTCACGGCGAAGACCCGGTCACCGGCCTCCAGGCCTCGCCGGGTCATGGCCAGCCCGATACCTTTGCTGGCGCCGGTGATCAGCCTTTGCAACGCCATTCGATTGCGCCTTCCTCGGAACGGATTGCCGGCAGTCTGCAAACGTCGCCAGCAAGGCGCCGTGAAACCTGTCCTACAGCGTGTCGGTGAGCAGGATGCCGAGACTGAAACGGGTTTCGTAATCGTCGTAGTTGATCAGCGAGTCGCCGTAGCCGGTGAACACCTGCACCAGACCCTTGAAACGGTCGTTGATGGGGAACGAATAGTTGATTTGCCCGGCGCCTTTGTTGTCCGAGCGCAGATTGTTGCGGACCATCAGTTCCAGCACGTGGTTGCCGAACACCCGCGCTACTTCCAGTTGGAAATTGCCCATGTATTTCTCGATGTCCGGATTGTTATCGCCACGCGGGTCGAGCGGAAAGTCCTTCTTCTCCTCCGGAATCCGGTACCAGGGCATCACCGACACATAGTAAGAGCCGATCTGCGACACATGGCGCAGATATAACCGATTCCAGCTCCGTGAAGTGGGCTCGTCCTCGCCGTTGGAGTCATGGCGGAAACCGAATGCCAGCAATTCGGATTGCACCGGACCGAGCTGCCAGTCAATGGGTTTGGCGAGAAACACCTCCGGGGTGAAATTGATTTCCCGGAACGGGCGCGATTCTTCAGCGTTGTAGGCCTGCCAGAAGAACACCCCGGTAAATGCCATGTACAGGGTGCTGCCGTCCCAGAAGTCGTCGTACACCGGCGCTTTCAGAGAAAACTGGAACTTCACTTCATTGGAATCCAGGTTTTGGTCGTCCTGATCCGGGTCATTGCTCTGGGGGTTGCTCCAATGACTGTAGGGCATCAGGTAATTACGTTTGTGGGGCGTGATCACAAACGGGTTTTCCTGGCTGGTTTGCTCCAGCGCCAGGCGGGCGCGCAAGGCGTCCTCATGGGGCAGGCGGTGTTCGGTGGCGCCGTTGTCGCACCAGCCCCGCAATTGCTTCAGCGTTACATCGTCGCCGGCGGTCTGGGTGGCGCGCAGCAAGCAGGCCTCACGCCGCTCAAGGGCATTCTGCTCGGTGGCGTTGTCCGCTTCGTTGCGTTCGGCATCGTTGCCCGTCGCCGGCGGCTGGGCGAAGGCCGGCTCCACGGTGGCGAAGACAAAAGATAAAAATAACAGCGAAGAGGAAAGAAGCCGTTTCATCGGTTGATCCTTGGCGGTGATTCTCAGGTGGGGCTTTAGAGAGAGCGCAGTTCGTCGTCTTCCATGGTGCGAGCTTCCTCTTCCAACATGACAGGAATGCCGTCCCGCACCGGGTAGGCCAGGCCGCTTGCCTTGCACATCAATTCGTTCTTCCGCTCGTCGAAGATCAGCGGTGCCTTGCTCACCGGACAGACCAGAATATCCAGCAGGTTGGGGTCGATCATGGCGGGTCGCTCCTGTTCATGTGCCCTGATGCTGAGCGGAACTATACCAGCCTTGCCGGGCGAAAAGTGGTTTCAAACGCTTGTTTGACTTGCGGGTCACAAATAGTTGTGGGCACCGGCTTTCGGGCGGCGCTACCATTGCCTCCCTGACGATGGACCCGCCCCGTTTCGCTGCTCTTTCCACAGACTTCCGGGGCCGGCTTCCCTGCATTGCAAACCTTCCGGGAGATCCGACATGCCTGATTATAAGGCTCCCCTGCGCGACATGCGCTTTGTGCTTAACGAAGTCCTCGATCTGGACGGCCACTACGCCAAGCTGGGTCTGGAAGAGATCAACAGCGAGTTGCTCAACGCTTTCCTCGACGAAGGCGCCAAGTTCGCCGAAAACGAACTGGCTCCGCTGAACCGCTCCGGTGACGAGGAAGGCTGTGGCTTCGAAGACGGCGTGGTGACCACCCCCAAAGGCTTCAAGGAAGCCTACGCCAAGTACGTGGAAGGCGGCTGGCCGGCCATGGGCGGTGATCCGGAATTCGGCGGCCAGGGCTTGCCCGGTTCCTCCAGCATCGCCATTTCCGAAATGACCGGCACCGCCAACTGGTCCTGGAGCATGTACCCGGGCCTGTCCCACGGCGCGGTGGCCACCATCGAAGCCCACGGCACCGACGAGCAGAAGCAGGCCTACCTGCCCAAGCTCACCAGCGGCGAATGGACCGGCACCATGTGCCTGACCGAAGCCCACTGCGGCTCCGACCTGGGTCTGCTCAAGACCAAGGCCGAGCCCCAGGCGGACGGTTCCTACAAAATCTCCGGCACCAAGATCTTCATCTCCGCCGGCGAACACGACATGGCCGACAACATCGTCCACATCGTGCTGGCCCGCCTGCCCGACGCGCCCAAGGGCACCAAGGGTATTTCCCTGTTCATCGTGCCCAAGTTCCTCACCGACGGCGAAGGCGGCGTGGGCGAGCGCAACGGCGTGGCCTGCGGTTCCATCGAACACAAGATGGGCATCAAGGCGTCCGCCACCTGCGTGATGAACTTCGACGGCGCCACCGGCTACCTGATCGGCCCGGAGAACAAAGGTCTGAACTGCATGTTCACCTTTATGAACTTCGCCCGTCTGGGGACCGCCATCCAGGGCGTGGCCCACGCCGAGCTGGGTTTCCAGGGCGGCCTGACCTACGCCAAGGACCGCCTCGCCATGCGCAGCCTGTCCGGCGCGAAAAACCCGGACGGTGCCGCCGACCCGATCATCGTGCATCCGGATGTGCGCCGCATGCTGCTCACCAGCAAGGCGTTCGCCGAAGGCGGCCGCGCGCTGGTGTATCTGTGCGCCCAGCTCGGCGACACCGTGAAGCTGGCCAAGGACGAGGAAGAACGCAAAGAGGCGGACGCCCTGATGGCCCTGCTGACGCCGATCGCCAAGGCGTTCGTCACCGAAGTGGGCCTGGAAGCGGCCAACCACGGTGTGCAGATCTACGGCGGCCACGGTTTCATTCGTGAATGGGGCATGGAGCAGAACCTGCGTGACGCGCGCATCTCCACCCTTTACGAAGGCACCACCGGTATCCAGGCGCTGGACCTGCTGGGCCGCAAGGTGTTGATGACCCAGGGTCAGGCCCTGCGCAACTTCACCAAGATCATCCATAAGTTCTGCGAAGCCAACGCCGACAACGAGCAGCTCAAAGAGCTGATCGAGCCGTTGGCCGCCAGCAACAAAGAGTGGGGCGACCTGACCCAGTCCATCGGCATGCAGGCGATACAGAACCCGGACTACGCCGGCGGCGCGTCCGTGGATTACCTGATGTACTCCGGCTACGTGACCCTGGCGTACCTGTGGGCGCTGATGGCCAGCAAAGCCCAGGCGCAGCTCGACGCCGGCGCCGGCGACGAGGACTTCTACAAGGCCAAGATCAGCACCGCGCGGTTCTACTTCAAGCGCATTCTGCCCCGTATCGCCGGCCATAAAGGCGCCATCGAGGGTGGCATCGACAGCCTGATGGAGCTGGACGCGGAGCATTTCGCGTTCTGATTGCGGCCGTCACTGGTCCGATAGAAAAGCCCGGCCTTCGCGCCGGGCTTTTTTGTTTCATCGCGATGGGTTTCTCCAGCCGGGGGCGCGGTTCTGTGTTCTGCCCTCCCGGGAGCGCTGTGAATACCCGCAAGCGGGCCCGGCCACCCATCACAGATGGGCGGCGTTCGGCGGCGCGCGAAGCAATGCTTCGCAACACGCTTGCCTCACCCCTGTACGCTCCCTGTCGAACGTCCTGTTCTCCAGGGTCCCGGAAGGGCAGAACACAGAACCGCTCCAGTGGGAGATTCCGAGGCTCCGGGTTATCGCTGGCGCCGGATCATTCTAAGAAGCGGGCGTTTTGTGGGAGCTTGCCTTGCAAGCGAAAGG
>DASUNW010000095.1:0-2043 GCA_036276955.1 Alcanivorax sp.
CAGCCCCGGGGTCAAGTTAAAGCAGTGGCCAAGGGTTAGCGGCGTACGCCGCTGGCGTTGAGGTGGCTGCCGCCGTCCACCAGGATCGCTTCGCCGGTGGTCAGGTCGCCGCCGATTACCAGCCCCAGAACCGCCTGGGCCACGGTCTCCGGCGAGGCGGCGTCGTTCAGGGCGGCGCCGGCCTTGGTCTTGCTCAGCAAGTTGGCGTAGGCCTCTTTCCCCAGACCTTTTTCCAGCCATTCGCCTTGCACGAACCCCGGGCAGATCGCGTTGACGCGGATTTCCGGGCCCAGCACCCGGGCCAGGGATTTGGTCATGGTCAGCAGCGCGCCCTTGGAGGCGGCGTAGGCGATGGAGCTGCCCACCCCGGCGAGGCCGGCGATGGAGGCCATGTTGATCACCTGGGCGGTGCCCGCCTGGCGCAACGCCTTCTCGGCGGCGCGGGTCATTTGGTACGGCCCCACGGTGTTCACGGAGTAGAGGTGCAGGAAATCGTCCTTGCTCAGGCCGTCCAGGTCCTGGTGGGCGCAGAACTTGGTGGTGCCGGCGTTGTTGACCAGCACATCCAGACGGCCGAACTCCGCCAGGGTCGCTTCCACCAGGGTCTGGCACTGGGTGTCGTCGGACACGTCCGCCTGCTGAACCAGGGTGCGGACGCCGAACGCCTCGCAATCCTTGGCCACGGCGCGGGCGCCCTCTTCATTGCGGCTGTAATTGATCACTACATGGCAGCCCTGTTCCGCGAACAAACGGGCGGTGGCGGCGCCGATACCGGAAGACGAACCGGTGATCAGGGCCACGGCGTTTTTTAGTTTCATGGTTGTATTCCCGAGACAAACGAAAAAGAAAATCGACGTTAACACGGTGGCCGGTAAGAGCGCATCGGGTTCCTAGGAGGCTGAGCCGGTGGCCTGGCGAAACAGCCCGGCCAGGTCGTCGAGCTGCTCGTGCAGCTCGCCGTTCACTTCCTTGCTCAAAACGTGCAACAGAATCATCGCGTTGATCGGCGCGTCGGAGCCGTCGGCGTGGCGGAAGCGGCCGACGAAGCAGCGGTTCAACTCCCCCAGGTTGCGGTAGGCCTGGTCCATGTCTTCCAGGTTCAGCGGCAGCTCCGGGTTGTCCCGTCTGGCCAGATAGCGGCGCAGCAGGAAGAAGCCGACGGCGCGGGTCAGGGTTTCCGTTTCCGTGCTTACCGGCAGGTGGAACAGCGCCATCGGCCGCAGGAAGCGGGTATGCGGGCAGTCGCTGAGCGCGCACACCAGCCCGAACAGGGAACTGAGGGCGCGCTGCGCGGTGGTGTCCAGCCGGTACTCGCGTTCTTGGGTGGTGACGCGCAGGTGGATAGGGTCGAAGGAACGGCCCAGTTGGTGGTCGGGGAGCAGCCAGGCCAGGTTGCGCGCGATCGGGCAATAGCGATGCTGATCCCGGCTCAGCGGGCAATGGGAACACTGGCAGTGTTCCAACAGCGCCCAGTCCGGGGCGACAAAGCCCGGGTCCACGGCCAGGCCGTGGTTTTCCGGTTCCTGGTGCAGTTTGATATCGGTGACGCGGCCGTCGGTGTCGGTCAGTTGATAGTGAATATCAGGCTGCATGGGCACGCTTCTTTTCCACCAGTGGCAGGCGGATGTCGATGCGGGTGCCCTCGCCGGGCGCGCTGGTGGCGGTCAGGGTGCCGCCGTGACGCTGAATAATGTCTTGGGAAATCGACAGCCCCAGGCCGGTGCCCTGGCCGATCGGCTTGGTGGTGAAGAACGGCTCGAAAATCTGCTCCAGTTGCGCCGCCTCCATGCCGGGGCCGTTGTCGGTTACCGACAGGCAGTAGGTCTGCCCGTCGCTGCGCGCCTCGACGCGAATCTCGCCGTCCTGTTCCACCGCCTGGGCGGCGTTCACGAGAATGTTCATCAGCACCTGGGAAAGCTGGCTCTCCGAGCCGTTCACCGGCGGCAGCTCCGGGGGCAGGTGGGTGGTCACCCTAACGTTCTCCAGTTCATGGCGTGCCAGATTCATCGAGGTGGCCACGCAACGGGGCAGGTCCACCGGCTG
>DASUNW010000096.1:0-6304 GCA_036276955.1 Alcanivorax sp.
CGCTAAGACGCCGTGCCAAATAGATGCCTGGAGCAAGTTGCAAGTTGAAAAGGGAGCTACGTAGCTGCCTTCAACTTGTCACTTTCAACTTGCAACTGCGCTCTTCCCGGCACGGCCTCGCAGCTCGCACGGCCTGCTTGCGGCTTGAAGCTTATGGCCTGCAGCTATTTAACGAACACAACGGTCTTGTTTCCGTCGACGATCACCCGGTCTTCCAGGTGCCAGCGCACCGCGCGAAGCATCACCTGGCGCTCCACGTCCTGGCCCAGGCCGCGCAGCTCGGCCGCCGAATGGCGGTGCGACACGCGCTGCACGTTCTGTTCGATGATCGGCCCCTGATCGAGGTCCTCGGTGACGTAGTGGCTGGTGGCGCCGATCAGTTTCACGCCCCGGTCGTGGGCCTGCTGATAGGGGTTGGCGCCGACGAAGGCGGGCAAGAAAGAGTGGTGAATATTGATGATCCGGTGCGGGTGCCGGGCCACGAAGGTGGGGCTGAGAATCTGCATGTAACGCGCCAGCACGATCACGTCCACCTGCCCTTCAAGCAGTTCCAGCGCCTGCGCTTCCGCCTCTTCCTTGTTGTCCCGGGTGACCGGAATGTGATGATAAGGAATGTCGAAGCGCTCCACTTCGCCGCGCAGATCGTCGTGGTTACTGATCACCATCGGGATCACCGCCGGCAGGTCGCCCCGCGATACCCGCCACAGCAGATCCATGATCACATGGTCATGGCGGGACACCAGCACCGCCATGCGCTTTTTATCGGCGGCGTAGCTGATATGCCACTGCATCCCGTAGCGGTTCGCCACGCGGTTGCGAAAATTGTTTTCCAACGCTTCGTGGCTGCAATCCAGGCCCGGAGTCTGGAATTCCAGACGCAGAAAGAAGGTGCCGTCCTGATGATCGCTGGAGTGCTGATCCAGATCGGTAATATTGGCACCGTGGTTGTACAGAAACGTGGACACCGCGCTGATGATGCCAGGCTGATCCGGACAGGTCACCAGCAGGCGGGCGGTGGCCGCGTCCTCGGGTTTCTCAGCGGGGTTCATTGCTCTCTCCGTGCGGATTGCCGAAATGGTCGCGCCGGTAGGCGGACGGGGTCTGACCGGTCCACTTCTTGAACGCCCGATGGAATGAGCTGGCCTCGCTGAAACCCATCAGCAGGGCGATTTCGTCGATGCTCAGCTCCGGTTTGGAAAGGTAATACACCGAGGCGTCCTTGCGGATCGAATCCTTGATTTCCTGATAGCTGGTGTTGCCTTCCTTAAGGCGACGACGCAAGGTCTGAGGCGTCATCCCCAGCTTCTCGCAGATCTCGCCGAAGTCAGGAAAATGGTTGCCGTACTCATTGGAAATAATCGCGCGGATCTGCGCCGGCAGCCCCACGTTGTGCACATTGCCATCGAACAGCTGGGCCAGCGAATCGCGCAGAAACTTGGACAGCGACAGTTCGTTCTGCACCAGCGGCAGATCGAGAAAATACGCCGGGAATACCACCTGGCTCACTTCGCTGTTGTAGTGGGTCGGGCAGTCGAACATAAACCGGTATTCGTCGTCCTCGCGCACCGGCTCGTAATCCAGATACACCGCCTGCGGTTCCACCGCCTTGCCCACCAGCCAGCTCATGAAGCGCAGCGACAGGAACAGCATCGCTTCGATGATCACATCACGGAAATCCAGACGCCGGTCCACCCGCACCACCAGACGGGCCTGATCGCCGTCACGCAGGAGTTGGCTGTCCATGCTCAGATTGAACAGGCTGTAGAAACGGATGCCGCGGTCCACCGCGGTTTCCAGGTTGGGGCAGTTGACCACCGCGTGGGCCATCATCGAGAAGGTGCCGGGCTTGGACTTGCGCCCCTGGCCGAAGCCCAGGAACTCGTCCTGGGTCTGCTCCATGACCAGCAGCATCAGACGAATGAAGGTATCGCGCTCAATACGCGCGTCCGGGTCCTCCAGCACCCGCCGCTCGATACCGCACTGGTCGAGCAGCGCGGGAATGCTCACGCCACCGCGCGCGGCGCCCTGCAGCACCTTTACCACCCGCTGTACGTTGATTGTTCTTCGCTGAATCATTGGCCATCCTGAAACGTCACGTGCCCTGCCCCCGTCGGACAAGCGCCCCATGATAAATAAACTGACGGCAATTGGCACAACCGTTGACGGCCAAGTTTGACTCCGGCTTCATCGCCCAGCGCTACCCTGTGCGTTCCCCCCTTCGCTCAAGGACCACAGCATGGCCGCACCCCGTCTGATCCTGATTCTCGGCGACCAGCTCAGCAGTACTCTAAGCAGCCTCGCCGAGGGCGACCCGGCCCGCGACCGGGTGGTGATGGCCGAGGTCGCCGGGGAATGCGACTACGTTCCCCACCACCGCAAGAAGATCGCCTTCCTGTTCGCTGCCATGCGCCATTTCGCCGAGCACCTGCGAGAGGCCGGCTGGCGGGTGGACTACTATACCCTGGACCAGGACTACCCGGACCTCACCGACGCGTTGCTCGCCAGCCGCAGCGACAGCGGCGCCCGCCAACTGCTGGTCACCGCCCCCGGCGAATGGCGACTGCTCGACGCCATGAAGCGCCAGTGGCCGCGAAAACTGGGCTGCGCGGTGCGTATTCTCGATGACCGGCGCTTTCTATGCACGCCGGAAGCGTTCCGGGACTGGGCCGACGGCCGCAAGAAACCGCGCATGGAATACTTCTACCGCACCATGCGCCGCGCCACCGGCCTGCTGATGGACGCCGACGGCCAGCCGCTGGGCGGGCGCTGGAACTTCGATAAGGACAACCGCAAACGCTTCGACGGCGCCACACCGCCCCCCGGGCCCAAGCGCTTCACCCCAGACGCCATCACTCGGGACGTGCTTGATCTGGTGGAGGCACGCTTCCCGGATCGCTTCGGCGATCTGCGACCGTTCTGGTTCGCTGTCACCCACGCGCAGGCCGAGGAAGCCTTGGCCCATTTCCTGGAAAACGGCCTGCCCCACTTCGGCGACTATCAGGACGCCATGGACAGCGGCGACGACTTTCTCTTCCACAGCGTGCTCAGCCAGTACATCAACGCCGGCCTGCTCGACCCCCTGGCGGTGTGCGAGGCCGCCGAACAACGCTATCTACGGGGCCTGGCGCCGCTCAACGCGGTGGAGGGCTTCATCCGCCAGATACTCGGCTGGCGGGAATACGTGCGCGGCCTGTACTGGCTGCTGATGCCCGGCTACCTGGAAGAAAACCGGCTGGCCAGCCACCGCGACCTGCCCTGGTTCTATTGGAGCGGCGAGACCCGCATGCGCTGTGTGTCCGAAGCGGTGCGCGCCACCCGCGAGCACGCCTACGCCCACCACATCCAACGACTGATGGTCACCGGCAATCTGGCGCTGCTGTTGGGCGTGGAAGTGAAACGGATCCACGAATGGTATCTGGGGGTCTACGCCGACGCCTACGAGTGGGTGGAGCTGCCCAACACCCTGGGCATGGTGATGCACGCCGACGGCGGCTATCTGGGCTCCAAGCCGTACGCCGCCAGCGGCAAGTACATTCAGCGCATGTCCGACTATTGCGGCACCTGCCCCTATAAGGTAAGCAGCGCCGAGGAAGACAACAGCTGCCCGTTCAACAGCCTCTACTGGCATTTCATCCACCGCCACCGGCGACGCTTCGAGAAGCACCCGCGCATGAGCATGATCTACAAAGCCTGGGGGCGCATGGCGGAGGGCAAGCGGGACGCCATCCTGGCCCGCGCCGAACAGCTGCTCGAAGATCCCGAACACCTTTAGGGAGCCTACCAAAACGATTTCGGTGCTCCGTAGCCCGGTTCGGCACCAGCTCAAATCGTAGGTCGGGTTAGGCCGGAGGCCGTAACCCGACAATCGTTGAGTGCGGCGCCCACCATTGGTGTCGGGTACGCTTCGCTAACCCGACCTACGACTTCGTAGAAAGGTTAGGCGCCAGCGATAACTCGGGGCGGTGACGCTACCCGATGAGCGGGTCTGTGTTAGGCCCTTCCGGGACCCTGGAGAACAGGACGTTCGACAGGGAGACCCCAGGGACGGGTTCACGGCGTTCCCGGAAGGGCCTAACACAGACCCGCGTCCCGGATGGAGAGAACCATCGCTAAAGCGTGGTGGGCTTTTTTGTAGTACATTGTGGCCACCCGAACCCACAACCCGTGACCGACCACCATGACCGAGAAACCCCGTAAAAGCCGCCGTGGAAGACGGCCGGCACCGGACAGCGAACGCAAGGACCGGGTGATCCAGACCCGCGTGCCCCAGGACCTGGAACACAGCCTGCGCGACGCCGCCGAGCGGGAACGGGTAACCGTGTCCCACCTGATCCGCAACGTCCTGGAAGACAGCTTCCGCCTGGTGGACGGCATCGTCGCCGATTCCTCGCAACTGGTGGACAACGTGGCCCGCGACGCACGCCGCCTGGCCTCCGCCGCCAAGGGCCAGAGCCGCGCACCGACCGCCTTCGTGCCCGCCGACCAGGGCGGCACCGTGGCCCGCGCCCTGCTCGACGCCGTGGACGCCTGGCAGGAGGTGATCGTCAATAAACCCACCCAGTGCACCCAGTGCGGCGTCACCCTACCGCGCGGCCAGAAGGCGCTGCGCGGGCTGACCCCCGAGCCCGCCGCGCCGGTGGTGTGGCTGTGCAACGACTGTCTGAACAAAGACCCCGCCGGCTAATTTTGTAACAAGTGTTCACATCGCTATTGCCAAGCGGTGGCGGCTGCCCTATTTTGTAATACATTAAATGACAAGGGGCATCCGTATGACCCAGCGAACCGCACCGGCTCCGTCCCGGGAAGCCGACGACCACAACTGGCCGGCGCTGAAAGCGTTCAGCGGCCACCAACAGGACAGCGGCCTGCGCGCCTGGCTAGCGGTCATGGAAGGCACGCTGAAAGCCATCGAGCGCACCGCCTGGCAGGGCCGTGAATTGGGCCAACAGGCGCTCGCCGCCTGGCGCGCCATCGAGAGCGGCGCCGGCGACGTGGCCGGCGAATGCCAGGAGCTGGCGCGGGAAGCACGTCGCTGGCCGGCGCGGCTCAAGCGGCTCTCCATCACCGGCTGGATGCTCACCCGGGTGCTCGCCAGCTACCGTCTGTGGGGCACGCGCTCGGCGTTTCTGCCCTCGAGCATGCAGCAGGCGGCGCTGACCGCGCTGCATCGAAAGAACGCCCGCCGTTTCCGCAAAACCTCCCTGGACCAGGGCGGCGCCTTCCTTAAGATCGGCCAGATTCTTTCCAGCCGCCCGGACCTGCTGCCCGCCGCCTGGGTGGACGAGCTTGCCGAGCTGCAGGACCAGGCCCGCCCGGAAACCTTCGAGGCGGTACGCAGCGTCATCGAAGACGAGTTCGGCGCCCCCTTGGAAGACTTGTTCCAAAGCTTCGACCCGCAGCCGCTGGCCGCCGCCAGCATCGGCCAGGTGCACCGCGCCCGGCTGGCGGACGGCCGCGAGGTGGCGGTGAAAATCCAACGTCCCGGTCTGGACGAAGTGATCGAGCTGGATCTGACGCTGCTGAAAGTGTTCATCGACAGCGTGCGCAGCGCCCTGCCGCCGATGGATTTCGACACCATCATCGAAGAGATTCAGCGCACCGTGCGCGACGAACTGGACTACCAGGGCGAAGCCCGCGCCATGCAGCGGGTGCGCTCGGCGCTGGCCGGCAAAACCGCCATCACCGTGCCCGCCACCGTGGACGCGTTGTGCGGCCGCCGGGTGCTGACCAGCGAATTCGTCCAGGGCCGCAAGCTGACCACGGTGCTGGACGAATACCAGCAACAAGGCCACCGCCAGGCCATCGCCGACACCCTGCACACGCTGCTCGACGCCTGGTTCCATCAGGTGCTGGTGGGCGGTGTGTTCCAGGCGGACCCGCACCCGGGCAACCTGATGGTGGCCGACGACGGGCAATTGGTGCTGCTCGACTTCGGCTGCACCATGACGCTGCCGGAAACCTTCCGGCGCGGCTATTTCCGGGTGTTGCAGGCGGCCATCGTCGGCGAACGCGAAGTGATCGCCGAAACCTTGCAGGGGCTCGGCTTCGTCACCCGCAGTGGCCGCCCGGATACGCTGCTGGCGTTCACCGACGCCCTGCTCGACCAGCTGCGCGACGCCATGCTCGACGGCCGGAACGACGGCGGCGGCTGGCCCAGCGCGGAAGACCTGATGGCGCAAGTACGCGCCCTGCTGATCCGCATGACCGACGACCCGGTGGAAAAAGTGCCATCGGAATTCATCATGCTGGCGCGCGTGTTCGGCACCCTGGGCGGGCTGTTCCTGCACTATCAGCCGCGCGTGGA
>DASUNW010000097.1:0-6673 GCA_036276955.1 Alcanivorax sp.
CAAAAAGGTGCAAGCAAATATGATTGTTGGACAAATTGCTGGATTTTTGAGCAGTTTCGATGGTAGATTCGCCGCGCATACGTGAAGTAGGTCACAGCCGGACCCGGGGCGAGCGCCCCGATGCTTGGGTTCGGCGATGGACGGCACGGGCCGTACCGACCTGTCTGGAGCACACCCAGCAGAGGTATCAACGGATATGACAGTGCTACAAAGGCTACGCGGTTTTACCCGCCACAGCCGGCAACTGATCGCACCGCTCGCGCTGCTTGGCGCGGTCGGGCTGATGGTGGCGATGCGCCCCACCCCCACCGCCCTGGAACGTGTCCAGGCGCGGGGCGAGCTGGTGGTGGCCACACGCCCGTCCCTGACCACCGTCTACCGTGATCCCAACGGCCTCACCGGCATGGAATACGAACTGGCGCGCGGCTTCGCCGAACGCCTGGGCGTGGAACTGCGCCTGATGGAAGTGGACAGCACCTCCGACCTTAAATACGCGGTGCGCCGCGGCAAGGCCAACCTGGCCGCTTCCGCCCTGCTTGCCGACAACGACGGCGACCCGGGTCTGCGCTACAGCACCGCCTATCAGAACGTGGACACCCTGGTGATGTACCGTCTGGGTGACCAGCGCCCCACCGACGTTACCGACCTGATCGGCAAAAAGGTGCTGGTACGCGCCGGCAGCCGCCACGCGGACATGCTGGTGGCGGCGCAACTGGACCATCCGGAACTGAGCTTCGAGCAGGTGGAAAACGCCACCGCCGAAAAATTGCTGGCCCTGGTCGAGCAAGGCGACGGCGACTACGCCCTGATTAACTCCAACGCCTACGCCATTCACCGTTCCCTGTTCCCGGACCTGGCGTCCGGCTTCACCCTGAGCGTGGACCAGGGCTTGGCGTGGGCGTTCCGGGCGGACGCGGACCGCAGCCTGTATCTGGCGGCGCAGCGCTTCCTAACCCAGGCCAAGGCGAACGGCACCATCGCCAGGCTGGAAGACCGTTTCTACGGCCATGTGGAGCAGTTCAACCTGTACGCGGCTCGCAGCTTTATTCGCCACATGGACAACCGCCTGCCCAACTACACCGCCCAGTTCCAGGAGGCCTCCGTGGACGCCGGCTTTGACTGGCGACTGCTGGCGGCCATGGCCTATCAGGAATCCCTGTGGGACGCCCAGGCGATCTCGCCCACCGGGGTCGAGGGCCTGATGATGCTGACCACCCGCACCGCCCGGGAAATGGGCGTGTCCGACCGCACCGACCCGACCCAGAGCATCCACGCCGGCGCCGCCTATCTGCGCAAGCTGCACGACCGCCTGCCGGACCGTATTCAGGAACCGGACCGCACCTGGATGGCGCTGGCGGCCTACAACATGGGCATGGGTCACCTCGAAGACGCCCGCGTGCTCACCGAGCGCCAGGGCGACAACCCGGACCTTTGGCAGGACGTGAAAACCCGGCTCACCCTGCTCGACGACCCGGCCTATGTGGACCAGTTGCGTTATGGTGCCGCCCCCGGTGGCCAAGCGGCGGTTTACGTGCGCCATATCCGCCGCTACTACGACCTGCTGGTGCGGGCCAACAACTCCGACCGCCACCGTGCCAATATGGTCGCCGTGGCGGATTGACCCGCCCCCGGCAGGTCGGATTAGCGCAGCGTAATCCGACAAAAACGCCTGAACAATGTCGGGTTACGGCCTTCGGCCTAACCCGACCTACGTGTCAGCGGCGCTGGCGAAAGAAGGTGCGCAGCATCTCGGCGGCCTGTTCCGCGAAGACACCGCCGACCACCTCGATGCGGTGGTTGTAAAAACCCCGCTCGGGCAACCCCAACTGACTTTCGCACACCCCCGCCCGGGGTTCTCGGGCGCCGTACACCAGCCGCTCGATGCGGGCGTGCATCAAGGCGCCGAAGCACATGGTGCAGGGTTCGATGGTGACGTAGAGCGTGGCGCCAGAGAGCCGGTAATTCCCCACCCGGGCGGCGGCGTCACGCAGGGCGTTGATCTCCGCGTGACCGGTGGGGTCCCGGGCGGTGATCGGCCGGTTCCAACCCTCGCCGATTACTTCGCCGTCGCGTACCACCGCCGCCCCCACCGGCACTTCCCCTTCCCCGGCGGCACTTTCCGCCAGAGCCAGCGCCCGGGCCATCCAGAACTCATCGTCTTGCGCCATCGCAGGCTTCTCCGTTTCAACTTGCCGACATGGTACGGTCTCAGGTCGCCGGCCGGAAGCTGGTAGGTCGGGTTAGCGAAGCGTAACCCGACTGTCGGCGTCGGGCCCCAGGTAAGGCCGGCATAAAACATCGCAATATTTCGGAGCGTCTTGTCGGCTTTCGCTGCGCTCAAACCGACCTACGCGGGGTCAGCCGCTTTCAGCTACAATCAGCCCTCGACGCGCCCGAGGGCGATGCAATGATTTTCAAGGAAAGGAGCCGCCACCATGACCACCCTGGGCACCCCCCATGCGCCCGGCGCCACCCGCGTGCTGTTGCTGGGCTCCGGCGAGCTGGGCAAGGAGGTCAGTATCGAACTGATGCGCTTGGGCTGTGAGGTGATCGCCGTGGACCGCTACGCCAACGCACCGGCGATGCAGGTGGCCCACCGCAGCCATGTGATCGACATGCTCGACGGCCCGGCGGTGCGCGCGGTGGTGGAACAGGAGCGACCGCATTTTATCGTCCCCGAGATCGAGGCCATCGCCACTGACGAGCTGCTCAAGCTGGAGCAGGAAGGCATCACGGTGGTACCCACCGCCCGCGCCGCCAGCCTGACCATGAACCGGGAAGGCATCCGCCGGCTGGCGGCGGAAGAACTGGGCCTGGCCACCTCGCCGTACCGCTTTGCCGGCGCCAAAGAGGAATACCTGGCGGCGGTCGGCGAGATCGGCCTGCCGTGCGTGATCAAGCCGGTGATGTCGTCGTCCGGCAAGGGTCAGAGCCTGGTTAAGCAGGAACAGGACATCGACGCCGCCTGGGACTACGCGCAGTCCGGCGGTCGTGCCGGCCAGGGCCGGGTGATCGTGGAAGGGTTCGTGGATTTCGACTATGAAATCACCCTGCTCACCGTGCGCCACCGGGACGGCACCTCATTCTGTGCGCCCATCGGCCACCGCCAGGAAGACGGCGACTACCGTGAGTCCTGGCAGCCACAGCCGATGAACGACGCCGCCCTGGTGGAGGCCGAGCGCCAGGCCGGCGCGATCACCGACGCCCTCGGCGGGCGCGGCCTGTTCGGCGTGGAATTTTTCGTCAAAGGCGACCAGGTGTGGTTCAGTGAAGTGTCGCCGCGCCCCCACGACACCGGCCTGGTAACGCTGATGTCCCAGGACCTGTCCGAATTCGCGCTGCATGCCCGCGCCATTCTCGGCTTGCCGGTGCCGCTGATCGAGCAGCGCGGGCCGTCCGCGTCCTCGGTGCTGCTGGTGAAAGGCGAATCCACCGACATGCGCTACGGCAACCTGGACCAGGCCCTGGCACAACCGGATACCGACCTGCGTTTATTCGGCAAACCGGCGGTGAGCGGCAGCCGCCGCCTGGGCGTGGCGGTGGCCCGCGCCAACAGCGTGGAACAAGCCCGCGCGAAAGCGAACAAAGTCATTGCCGCCATCAAGGTCGAGCTGTAACGACCCGGCGCCTTGAATTCAACAGAGAGGGTTTTTCATGCATCAAGACACACACAGCAAGGTCATCGGTTATCTACTTTGGATCTTCGGCTTCATGGGTGCCCACCGCTTCTACTACGGGCGTCAGATCACCGGCACCATCTGGTTTTTCACTCTGGGGTTGTTTTTCATCGGCTGGATCATCGATCTGTTTTTGATTCCGAGCATGGATGAATCCGCGGACGTTCGTTACCGCTCCGGCCCCACGGATTACAACATCACCTGGATTCTGTTGACCTTCCTGGGGATATTCGGGCTGCACCGCTTCTACATGGGAAAGTGGATCACCGGCATTATCTACCTGCTGACTGGCGGCCTGTTCCTGATCGGGATTCTCTATGACTACTGGACCCTGAACGAACAGATCAGCAGCAAGAATATGATGCACGGCTCGCTTTGAAGGCGGCTGCAAGCTGCAAGCTGCAAGCTGCAAGCTGCAAGCTGCAAGCTGCAAGCCAGGGTATCGTGGCGGCGGGGCCGTGCCCGTAAAGTAGCAAAAGACGATTCAGGATACAGGATACAGGGGATGGCGTGGTGCCAACCTTCTAAGCTGGCACCACAACCGAGCGCCGGACCACGATGCGAAGCGAGGCGCCACCCGGACGGCACCGCCCTCGCCCCTGTATCCTGCATCCTGAATCCTGTATCGGGCGGCGCAAGCCGCCCTCGGCCCCACCAGGGCACGGCCTTTCCGCTGGCACGGCCAGCTTGAAGCTTTTAGCTTGAAGCTTGCAGCTAGTTCTTCATCGCGTATTTGCCGGCGCCGAGGAAAAACAAGGCCACCGCGCTGAACAGGTAGAACGCCTGCAGCTCAATGGCCCAGCCGCCGTGCTCGTTCAGTGAAAAAAGTTCGTTCATGTGCGCCATCAACAACGCCACCAGCATATTGCCCACGATCAACACCGCGCCGATCCGGGTGTAATAGCCAATGATGATCATCACCGGGGCGATCACTTCGCCGATAAACACCCCATAGGCAAGAAAGCCCGGCAGACCATAGCCCTGCAGGGAACCGGATATCCAGCCCACGCCGCTGTCCAGCTTGGCGATGCCATGCAGCAGCAACAGCAGCCCCAGGGTCAGGCGCAGAATCAGTTTGCCCAGATCGGCGTTTTGCATATTCCCTCCTCTCGTTTAGAAATCACCGTTATTGCAGCCTATTGAACGGCTTTGCCGGGGAAAAGAAAAGCAACCGGCCCATACTTTCGCTATTCATGCGCAGTCGGGTAACAGCCCGTCGGCGTGTTTTTCTTCGCCAGCCCTGTTTACATGATAACCGTCATCATTATATAAATGATGACCATCATTCAAACGGGATCGCCAAGCGCGAGAGGTCCGACCATGAAAGTCAGTAAGGAACAGGCCGCCGCCAACCGTGAGCAGATCGTCCACCAGGCCGCCCGTTTGTTTCGCGAACGGGGCTTTGACGGCGTCGGTGTGGCGGAACTGATGAAAAACGCCGGCCTGACCCATGGCGGCTTCTACGGCCACTTCGACTCAAAAGAACAATTGATGGCGGAAGCCTGCGAATACGCCATCGGCGTCACCGGGCGGCGCTGGCGGCGCCTGGTCAGCGACACCGATGGGCCGTCCATGGACGCCCTCGCCCGCCGCTATCTGTCCAAGCGCCACCGCGACGCCCCCGGGGACGGTTGCGTGCTGGCCGCTCTGGCCGGCGATGCCGCGCGGCAAAGCCCGCCGGTGCGCGCCGCCTTTACCGGCAGCGTGAAGCGCTTTATCGACCTGCTCGGCAGCGCCATGCCCACCCGCGCCAAAGCCGCCCGCCGGCAGAAAGCAGTGGCCGCCTGCGCCGCCATGGTGGGGGCGTTGGTGCTGTCCCGGGCGGTCGACGACCCGGCGCTTTCCGACGAATTTCTCGACGCCGTGGCCGCCCAGCTGCCCGGCACCCACTAACCGACACGACTGGAGTACCCCCATGAGCGAAGCCGCACTCAACGGCCTGGAAACCCTGCAAAAGCTGATGCGCGAAAAGCGTAACCCGGCCATTGGCGACACCCTGGATTTCACCCTGGTGGAAATTGAAAAAGGCCGCGCGGTCTTCGAGGGCACTCCTTCGGAGAAAGTCTATAACCCGATCGGTTCCGTTCATGGCGGCTACGCCGCCGCCCTGCTGGATTCGGCCTGCGGCTGCGCGGTGCACGCCAGCCTGGAAGCGGACCAGGCCTACACCACCGCCGAACTGAAAGTGGCCTACCACCGGGGCATGACCAAGGACACCGGCCCGGTACGCGCCGAAGGCAAAGTGATCACCCTGGGGCGCCGCCTCGGTTTCGCCGAAGCCCGCCTCACCGACCGCGACGGCAAGCTCTACGCCAGCGCCACCTCCACGCTTTTGATCATGCAGCGGTGACCGCCGTGAACCAGGCCGCCACGCTGGCGTCTCCCCGCATCGCACCGAACGCGCGTACCCGCATGATTCTGGAGGCGCCGGTGCTGCCCACCCTGCTGGCGTTGGCGGCCCCCAACCTGGTGGTGATGCTGGCGCAGGCGCTGGCCAATTTCCTGGAAAGCTATTACGTCGGTCTGCTGGGCGTGGACGCGCTGGCCGGCGCCGCCCTGGTGTTTCCCCTGGTGATGCTGATGATGATGATGTCCGCCGGTGGTATCGGCGGCGGCATTTCCTCGGCCGTGGCCCGCTCCCTGGGCGCCGGCGACCAGGACAAGGCCGACGCCCTGGCCCTGCACGCGGTGGTCATCGTCGTCGCCTTCGGGTTGGCCTGCTCGGTGATCGTGATCGGCTTCGCGACCCCTATTTACGCCGCCCTGGGCGGGCAGGACGCGGCCCTCGACGCGGCGGTGGCCTATTCCAATGCGCTGTTCTGCGGCGTGGTCTTTCTGTGGCTGATGAACGGCCTGTCGGCGGTGCTGCGCGGCGCCGGCAATATGCGCCTGCCGGCCCTGGTGATGGTGGGCGGCGTGCCCATGCTGTTGGTGCTTTCACCGGTGCTGATCTTCGGCTTCGGCCCGGTGCCGGCGCTGGGCATCACCGGCGCCGG
>DASUNW010000098.1:0-13207 GCA_036276955.1 Alcanivorax sp.
CCACCCGCGAAGCCAAACGGCTGGAAGCCGGGGTTGGTGTCTTCGGTGATGTTGCCCCAAACGTCGTATTCCAGCCTCTGGGCGACATCACCGGTGTCGGCATCAAGCACTAATCTCGGGCTGCCCAAATGGTCGCTGATGATTCGGTAGGTAGTGCCGTCCTTGACCATGTAGGCGGGGACATTGGCCTTGTCAGCGTATATGAACCTGGCGGAGATGTTGCCATTGCCATCGAGTTCGGCAACCGGGTTGAGCTGGTCCTCGTAGAGGAGGCCCTGGGTCAGGGAGCCGTTCACCTTCTTGCCGATGCGCCGGTTCTGGCCGTCGACGACATAATCGATAATGACGTCACCCGGGAGGGTCACTTTGAGCAGATTACCCAGTTCGTCGTACTCATAGGTGGTCGTGGCGCCGCCTTCGGTCTTGCTTTGCCGTTCGCCGTTGGCGGTGTGGCTGTAGGTGGCCCCCTGGTAGCTGAGCAGGCGGTCCTGCTCGTCGTAAGCGGCAATCTGGGCACCGTTCTCATGGGTCCGGTTACCATTACTATCGTACTGCCAGGTGGTGGTCTGGCCATTCCGAGTAGCCGAGATCAGGTAACCCGCCGAATTGTACTGGTAACTGTCATCCAGACTACTGCCCGGCAGGCTCTCATCACGGTGAGTGATTCTGCCCAGTTTGTCATACTCGTAGCTCAGCGTGCCCAGCGTGCTGCCCGTCTGGGTGATCGTGGTATCGGTTCGCTCACCAAAGCCGTTGTAATCGTGAGCCTGGGCGAGGTCACCCAGTTCGCTGGTGTCCAGCAAGCCAGTGTCCGCGTTGCGTGCCAGGGCCAGATCGCCCGCCTGGGTGAGCAAACCGTCATCGTCATAGCTGAAGTTCACGCAGTTACTGCCGTTCACGCAGCGTTGGCTGAGCCAGAAGTTGTTATCCCATTGCTGGCTTACAGTGCCGCTAATGTCGCCCAGCCAGGACTGGCTTGTGGGCAGGGATCCGTCCCATTGGTAGGCCAGGGTGTTGCCTTCCGGGGTGCTAAGCTGAGCCAGGTTGCCCGTCAGCGTCTCGTACAGGTAAAAGACAGTCCCACGTTCCAGGGTGACACCGGTCAGCTGGCCACCACCGTTGTAGGTGTAAACGATCTCACGGCCGTCCGGGCGCTCTATGCGGGTCAGGTCACGGTCGCGGTTATAGTGATAGCGAGTGACGGTCTGGCCCTCAGGCAGCTCCGGCGGAGTGTAAGCGGTTTCCTGGTCGATGCCATCGTAGGTGAACAGGTGCGCGTCGCGGCCCGGCGGTGTCAGGCTGATCAGGTTCCCGTTGGTGTCGTAGCTGTAGCTCACTTCCCGCCCGTCCGGGAAGATCTGTTTGGTGACGCGGCCCATGACGTCGTACTCGAATTCGGTGCTCCGTTGTAAGGCATCCGTCAGGCTGGCCAGGTTACCGCTTTCGTCGTAGATCAGGCTAGAGCTACGTTCCGCCAGCCCGTCGCCCCGGGACAGGCCTACGAGCCGCCCCTGGTCATCGTAGTCAAGGGCCGTGGGATGTAAGCCGCCAACCTGAATCCACTGGGGCAGCAACGTCTCGGGATCACTCTGCCTTTCCACGACGCGCCCCTCCGGAGAGGTATGCTTGACATAGCCGGCTCGACTATCGACTTCCAGGGTACTGATCTTGCCGTTCAGGTCGGTAAACTCGGTGTAGCGGGTGGTATCCGCGCCATTCTCCGCGTACTGCCGATCCACAGTAACGGTACGTGCCAGCCCGCTTGACTGTTGTTGCTGGATTTGACTGGGCGTGGGCCGCAGGGTCTTCGGGTCCATCACTTTATCCACAGCACCGGTAGGTCGGGTTAGCGAAGCGTAACCCGACGCTGGGCGGACCAGAGCCGCCTTTGTCGGCTTTCGCGCTGCTCAAGCCGACCTACGGATTGGCCGGGGCGTTATTGCGCCATGCGATCCAGCCGGTTGTTGATCTGGATGCGGTACTGATCGAACGCTTTGATGGCGGCTTCGATCTCGCTGAGGCGCTGATTGAGCTGCTCGGAACTGCCGGTGCTATTACGCAACTCAGCGATGGCGGCCTGCTGGGCCTGGCTCTGCTGTTGGAGCTGCTGGACGGTATCCACCACCACGTCCACCTGGGTTTCCAACTGGTTGATCTGGGTGCGCCATTGCGAGCTGCTTTCGTTGACGGCTTTGACGGCGCTGTCGATCTGCGCCTTCAGGTCGGCGATCTGGCTCTGGGTGTTCTTGATGCTCTGGTCGTAGCCGCTGACGGTTTTCTTCAGGCTGGCCAGAGCGCTGTCGTTGCTCTTGAGAGAATCACGCAGGCTCTGCACCGCCTTCTGGTTTTCCTGGATCCACTCTTTGTTGCGCTTGTTGCTGACGTCCCAGAGTTTGCGGATCTCGTCATCGTGCTTGTCGAGGGCCTTGTTCTGCGCGTCCAGGGTCTCGCGCAGTTTGCCGGCGGACTGGTCGAGGGACTCGTCGGTGGCGGCCAGGCGCGCCTGCAGATTCTCCAGTTGCTCGGAGGACATGCCCATGCGGGTTTCCATCTGGCCCTGCAGTTGGCTGATCTCCCGGTAGAAGTAAGCACACGCTACGGCCAGTGCCACCGCCAGCACCAGGGTGAGAAAGATCCAGCCGCCGTTGCCGCCGCCGCTACGCGGGGGCGTCTGGCGCGGCGGCGGGGTGCGGCCGCCGCCGTTGCCGCCCTGGGGCGGCGGGGTGGCGGCTCTCTGCCGGCGCGGCTCGTCCACGGATACGTCGTCGATATCACCCAGCTTGACGTCTCGTTCTCGAGTCATGGGGAAATCCTGTCCTGTCCGATGAGGGAAAACCGCTATCTTACCCGTCCGTCGTCATCGACGCACAGAGGTGTGGCTTGGTGTGCGGGGAAGCAGGGAAAGTTCCGGGGATGGCTTACACGGACGACCGTGAGCCTGGACGTAAAAAATAGGTGGGAAGCAAGGATGATGGAACCGTCGAGCGCTTCCCAGCGCCCTTTCCGGTGACGAGCACGGTTCGCAATCAAGGCGCGGGCTCGCCGGCGTAGCAGCGCTACGCCAAGAGACCGCAACGCGGAGTGCGGACCGTGCTCGACGCCCCGTAGGGCGACCGCCGACGGCGGTCGCGGAAAGGGCGATGGGGAGTGTTCGCCGGTTCCCGTTACGCGAAGTTCTTGGCGGCGAAATCCCAGTTGATCAGGTTCCAGATGGATTCCAGATACTTGGGACGGGCATTGCGGTAGTCGATGTAGTAGGCGTGCTCCCACACGTCCACGGTGAACAGCGGCGTCTGGCCGTTGCCGTGGGCGATCGGGGTGTCGGCGTCGTCGGTGTTGACGATGTCCACGCCGCCGTCGGAGGTTTTCACCAGCCAGGTCCAGCCGGAGCCGAAGTTACCGGCGGCCTTGGCATTGAACTCTTCCTTGAATTTATCGAAAGAGCCGAACTTCTTGGTGATCGCTTCGCCCAGTGCGCCGGACGGTTCGCCACCGCCGTTGGGGCTCAGGCTGTTCCAGTAGAAGGTGTGGTTCCAAACCTGCGCGGCCTGGTTAAAAAGACCACCCTTGGCGCTCTGGATGATTTCTTCCAGGGATTTGCCTTCGTCGTCGGTCCCTTTGATCAGGTCGTTGAGCTTGGTGACGTACGCGTTGTGGTGCTTACCGTGATGGTACTCAAGCGTCTCTTTGGAGATGTGCGGTTCAAGCGCGTCTTTCTCGAAAGGAAGCGGCGGAAGTTCAAAAGCCATAGTCAATTCCCCTGACTGTTGTCGAATTGCTATTCGGACGAAAAATTACCGGAGCATCATAACAAGCACCCTGTCGACGAACCACCGAGTAACGGCGGTTAGCGCTGGTCGGGCGCTTGTTGAGAATGATTACTTTTTCGGAAAAGTCCGAGTCCGTTGCACCCTCTCACTTGGGGACGACCCGGGTGATCTCAAGTACAATAGCCGCGTTTTTTTACAACCGCGGGAGCGGAGTCCGCGTAGGTCGGCTTGAGCAACGCGAAAGCCGACGAAGGCGTTTCGGCTCCCCGCCGCTGGACGTCGGGTTACGCTTCGCTAACCCGACCTACGTTATGATCAGGAGCATCAGCATGTCCGAGAACAACATCGTTATCGTCAACGGTGCGCGCACCGCCATGGGCAGTTTCCAGGGTTCGCTGGCGCCGATGAGCGCGCCGCAACTGGGCGGCGCCTGTATTCGCGAAGCGGTGGCCCGCGCCGGCCTGCAAGCCGCCGATGTGGAAGACGTGGTGATGGGCTGCGTGCTGCCCGCCGGCCTCAAACAGGGTCCGGCCCGCCAGGCCATGCGTCTGGCCGGCCTGCCGGACAGCACCGGCGCCACCACCATCAATAAGCTGTGCGGCTCGGGCATGCGCGCCACCATGTTCTGCCACGACATGATCAAGGCCGGCAGCCACGATATCGTGGTCAGCGGCGGCATGGAGTCGATGAGCAACGCGCCCTATATTCTCGACAAGGCCCGTGGCGGCTACCGCATGGGCCACGGCCAGGTGGCCGATCACATGTTCCTGGACGGCCTGGAAGACGCGGAAACCGGCCGCCTGATGGGCGCCTTCGCGCAGGACGTGGCGGATCAACGCGGCATCGGTCGCGAGCAAATGGATAACTTCGCGATCGAATCGCTCAAGCGCGCCCAGGCCGCCATCGACAACGGCTGGTTCGCCGATGAGATCGTGCCGGTGACGGTGAAAACCCGCAAAGGCGAGACCGTGGTGGACACCGACGAGCAGCCCGGCAACGCCAACATCGACAAGATTCCCGGCCTCAAGCCGGCGTTCAAGAAGGACGGCACGGTCACCGCCGCCAACGCCAGCTCGATCTCCGACGGCGCCTCGGCGCTGGTGCTGGCCCGCGAGAGCGTGGCGCAGCAGCGCGGCCTGCAGCCGCTGGCGCGGATGCTCGGCCACGCCACCAACAGCCGCCACCCCAGCGAGTTCACCGTGGCCCCGATCGGCGCCACCGAGAAGCTGCTGAAGAAGGTGGGCTGGAGCGTGGACGACGTGGATCTGTTCGAGATCAACGAAGCCTTCGCCATGGTGGCGATGATGCCGATGCTCGACCTGGGCATCCCCCACGGGAAGCTCAACATCCACGGCGGTGCCTGCGCGCTGGGCCACCCGATCGGCTCCACCGGCTCGCGCATCATCCTGACGCTGATCCACGCGCTCAAGCGCACCGGCGGCAAGCGCGGCGTGGCCAGCCTGTGCATCGGCGGTGGCGAAGCCACCGCCGTGGCGGTGGAGCTGATCTGACCGCCGGTAATATCCGGTTGCACATCAAGGCGGCTGACTAATACGCAAAGAGCCTCTAGGCGCCTAGAATTGACCGTTCAGTCACGTTCTGGGGAGTCCTATGCCCGCCCTGCCCGTCATCACCGCCGTCGGCGGCATCAATGCCGCCGGCCGCACCTCCATGCACCACGGTTTTCACCGCCTGGTGTTCGATGCTCTGGATGACGCCGGCCAGCGGCGAACCCTGGATGCCCTGGGCGCCCTCAACGGGGTGCGCAGTGACACGGCGTTGCTCAACGGCACCCTGATCCGCGCCCTGCCGGACGCGGCCCGCCTGAACATGGCGGTCAACGGCCACAGCGACAGCCCGCTGACGCTGGAAATGCGCAACCTGGACCTGCCCGACCCGCTGCCCACCGGCTGGCGGGTGGAGCCGATCAACCGCCAGCGCAGCCGCGTCACCCTGCCCGCCGGCGCCGACCTGCGCGTGCCCACCGACATTGCCCGCCGGGTGAGCGCCGCCGGCCAGTTGCCGGACGGCTTCGACCCCGGCGCCCTGTACGCCTCGCGCAATCACCCGCGCGCCCTGCAGATGGCGATCTACGGCGTCAGCGATGCGTTCGGCATGCTCGGTATTCCCTGGGACAGCCTGCGCGGGCGGCTGGCCCCGGACGAAGTGGCGGTGTACGCCTCCAACGCCATGGCCCAGCTCGACGACAACGGCCTGGGCGGCATGATGCGCGCCCCGGCCCTGGGCCACCGCACCACCTCCAAACAGTGCCCGCTGGGCCTGGGCGAAATGACCGCCGACTTCATCAACGCCTATGTGCTGCGCAGCGCCGGCTCCACCGGCGGCATGCTGGGCGCCTGCGCCACCTTCCTGTACAACCTGGAACGTGGCGTGCACGCCATCCGCCAGGGCCGCGCGCGGCTGGTGGTGGTGGGCACCAGCGAGGCGCCGCTGGTGCCGGAAGTGATGGAAGGCTACCGCGCCATGGGCGCGCTTGCCGAGGACGACGCCCTGGCCGCCCTGGACGGCGCCGCCAGCGCCGACCTGCGCCGCGCCTGCCGGCCGTTCGGCAACAACTGCGGCTTCACCATGGCGGAATCCTCCCAGTTCGCGGTGCTGATGGACGACGAACTGGCGCTGGAGCTGGGCGCGGATATTCTCGGCGCGGTGCCGGATGTGTTCGTGCACGCCGACGGCGCCAAGAAGTCGATCTCTTCCCCCGGCATCGGCAACTACCTGACCCTGGCGCGCAGCGCCAATCTGGTCCGCCAGTTGCTCGGCGAGGACGCCCTGCGCGCTCGCAGCTATGTGCACGCCCACGGCACCGGCACCCCGCAGAACCGCATCACCGAGTCCCATGTGCTCAACCAGGTAGCCGGCGCCTTCGGCATCCAGGACTGGCCGGTGGCCGCGATCAAGGCCTATGTGGGCCACTCCCTGGGCAGCGCCGGCGGCGACCAGCTGGCGGCGGCGCTGGGCACCTTCGCCGACGGCGTGCTGCCCGGCATCGCCACGGTGGAGCGCTTCGCCGACGACCTGCACGCGGACCGGCTGTCCCTGAAACAGGAACACCGTGAGTTGCGCCCGGACGCCGCCCTGCTCAATTCCAAGGGCTTCGGCGGCAACAACGCCACCGCCGTGGTCCTGTCACCGGACGCCACCGCCGATCTGCTGGCGCGCCGCCACGGTGCCGCCGCGCTGGACGGCTGGCGCGACAAAGTGGGCGCCACCCGCGACGCCGCCGCCGAGTACGACCGCCGCGCCCTGGCCGGCCAGGCACTGCCGGAGTACCACTTCAACGACGGCGTGCTGCACGGCGACGACGTAGCGATCAGCGACCGGGAGATTCGACTGCCCGGCTGGGATCAGCCGCTCACCTTCAAGCACGACAGCGGCTTCGACGATTACCGGTAGGTCGGGTTAGGCCACAGGCCGTAACCCGACACGGTCTGTCTGACACGGTCTGTCCGCCACGGCCAGCAGGTTGTCGGATTACGGCCTGTGGCCTAATCCGACCTACCTGGGTCTGGTATGCTTCGGGGCGACTCCCACAAAAGTGCCGAGAACCCATGCCGTCTTCCCGCAAACGCCCTGTTCTTCTGCTCATTCTGGTGCTGGCTTCGGCCTGGCTGCTCACCGGCCTCTACCATGTGTTCAAGCCGCTGCCGGAGGGCGTCGGCGAAGCCTGGCCGACACGGCCGGCCGAGGACGTGGCGGTATTGATCGACGATACCTGGGTGAACCAGGCGGCAGCGGATGACGAAGGCGAGCCCCGCCGGCACTTCGAGCAAGCGATCTTCGATGAATTTTTCCGCCTGATCGGCCAGGCCGAGACGCTGGTGGTGGTGGACATGTTCCTGTTCAACGACATGGCCGGCGCCACCACCGACACCCTGCGGCCGCTCAGCGAGCAACTCACCGAGGCGCTGATCGAACGTAAACGGCAACGCCCGGATCTGCGCGCGGTGCTGATCACCGACCCTTTTAACACTCTCTATGGCGGGGTGCGCGCGCCGCATCTGACGCGCCTGGAGGACGCCGGCGTGGAGGTGGTGTTCACTGACCTGCCGCGTCTGCGCGATTCCAACCCGAGCTGGTCGGCGCTGTGGCGGCTGTGCTGCCAGTGGGCCGGTAACAGCACCGAGGGCGGCTGGCTGCCCAACCCCACCGGCGACGGCGAGGTGACGCTGCGCACCTATCTGGCGCTGATCAACTTCAAGGCCAACCACCGCAAAACCCTGGTGGTGGACGAAGGCGACACCTGGACCGGGCTGGTCACCTCCGCCAACGCCCACGACGCCAGCAGCGCCCATTCCAACATCGCCGTGCGTTTCAGCGGCCCGGCGGCGCTCGACCTGCTGCAATCGGAACGGGCGGTACTCGCTTTTTCCGGCGACATCGCCACGGACGCCTGGCCTCTGCCACAGGCGGCTACGACGGGCGTGGAAGAGGACGGCGCCACGGTGTCGGTCCTCAGCGAAGCGGCGATCCGCGACGCGCTGCTGGAAACGGTCAATGAAGCGAAGCCCGGCGAGCATCTGGACGTGGGCGTGTTCTATTTGTCGCACCGGCCGCTGATCGAGGCGCTGGCCGCCGCCCAGGCGCGCGGCGTGGTGGTGCGCCTGTTGCTGGACCCCAACAAGGACGCCTTCGGCCGCGAGAAAAACGGTATGCCGAACCGTCAGGTGGCTTGGGAGCTGCACGACGCCGGAGTCGACGTGCGCTGGTGCGCCACCCACGGCGAACAGTGCCACAGCAAGATGCTGCTGCGTTACGCCGACGACAGCGATCGGCCGGCGGTGCTGATCGCCGGCTCCGCCAATTTCACCCGGCGCAACCTGGACAACCTTAACCTGGAAACCAACGTCATATTCACCGCCGCCGCCGATCACCCGGCCATGGCCACCGCCCGCGAGGCCTTCCAGCGGCGCTGGAGCAATCCGAACGGTAAGCTGTTCAGCAAGCCCTACAAGGCCTATGCCGACGACTCCCGGCTGCGCTATGCGCTGTACCGGTTCATGGAGTTCACCGGCTGGTCGACCTTCTAGAGGGGTTGCCCCCCGGACGACGGCGTCGCACCCAGAGGCGACCGGCCACGGCGCCGTTGATCAGCCAGGCCAGGGCCACCAGGGCGCTCGCGACCGGCCAGCGCCGGGCCTCTTCCAGTAACGGCGCGTCCGGCACGGTAAGCAGGAACAACAGGGTCTGCAGGCCCGCCAGCAACAGCGGGGCCACCAGATCAGCGGGCCAGTGCAGCTGGATGCCGCCGGCGTTAAGCAGGGCACGACCGCCACTCAACGCCAGCCAGATAACAATAATACCGCCCGCCAGAACTGCCGCCACGGAAACTCCCCGGCTCGTCGATTTGAGAATACCGATAATGATGGGGCTGCAAGCTGCAAGCTGCAAGCTTGCAGCCGCTTCTTAAAAGAATGCTAAAGATTCGCCGCTGCCCCGGCTTCCTGATGCATACTCCAGGCTCATGGATCGTTACCGCATGGAGGTAGTAATGAACAGCGATCAGTTGAAAGGCAATTGGAAACAGCTCATGGGCGACGCCAAGAAGAACTGGGGCAAGCTCACTGATGACGACCTCAAACAGGTCGAAGGCCACAAAGACAAGCTGGTCGGCAAGATTCAGGAGCGTTACGGCTCCAGCCGCGAGGAAGCGGAGAAACAGGCCGACGACTGGCTCGGCAAGCAAGGCTGAGCCGATCAGTCTGGCTGAACGGAACGGGCCGGCGTTTTCGCCGGCCCGTTTTCGTTTTGGCCCCTTTGCTTATAACAGGGCGTACAAATCCCGCCACGGCATCGGCTTACCGAACAGATAACCCTGCCCTTCCCGGCACCCCAGATCGCGCAGCACTTGCGCCTGTCGCGCCGTCTCGATGCCTTCCGCGGTGATCGCGAAGCCGAAGGTTTCCGCCAGTTGAATCATCGCCTGCACCACGGCGTGGTCCTCGCCGGATTCGTGAATCGCGTCGACGAAACTTTTGTCCACCTTGAGCCGCGTAATCGGGAACTCCTTGAGCATGCTCAGGGACGCGTAGCCGGTCCCGAAGTCGTCGAAGGCAAGTTGGCAGCCCAGCGCGCGCAAATCGTTGAGCGTCTGCTTGAGGCGCTTGTCGCTGTTGATGATCACCCGTTCGGTGATTTCGATTTCCAGCCATTTCCCCGGCAGCCCGTTATCCCGCAGGGTGTCCGCCACCATGCTCGCCAGCCCCCCTAATTTGAACTGGGCGGAGAACAGATTCACCGCCATGCACAGGGGCCGGCCTTGCCGGTACAGTTGCGCGCCCTTGGCGCAGGCCTGGCGTATCACCCAATCGCCGAGGATGCGCGCCATCGGGTTGCCCTTGAGCAATGGCAAAAATTCCCCCGGCGCCAGCAGGCCGCGGCGCGGATGGTGCCAGCGCAGCAGGGCCTCGGCACCAACGATTTGGCCGTCGCTGAGCCGCACCTGGGGCTGGTAGAACAGTTCAAACTGCTCGCTGAGCACCGCCGTGCGCAGCTCCGCGCTCATGTCCTGGCGCGCCCGCAGGGCTTTGCGCAGAGCCGGCTGGTAAACGCGGCTGGCGCCGTAGCCGGCGGCCTTGGCGTCGGCCAGCGCCAGATGCGCATCACTGAGCAGCGTCTTGGCGCAGCCCAGCGGGGCGGCAAACGCAATGCCCACGTGGCCGCTTATCGCCACCGGACGGTCCTTGATCATGAACGTTTCCAGCAACGCCCCATGGACCGCCTCGGCCAGTTCGGTGAGCGACTGGGCGTGGTCCTGATCCGGCAGCATGACGACGAATTCCTCGCCGGTGGTGCGCGACAGCAGCGCGCCCTTCGGCAGCAACCGGGTGAGGCGGTTGGCGGTCAATTGCAGCAGCCGGTTGCCGGCTTCCTGCCCCAGGGTATCGCTCGCTTCCTGGAAACCGTCCAGCTCCAGCAGCAGGCAGCCGGCGGGCCGCCCCTGATCAAGCACCGCCTGGGTGCGCTCGGTAAGCAGCTTTTGGTTGGCGAGGCCGGTGAGCTCGTCGTAGTGCGCCTCGTAGAACAGCTTGACCTGTTCCTCCTGCTGTTCGGATACGTCGCGGAACACGCCCAGCAAACGCGCCGGCCGGTTACGCTCGTCGAACACCAGTTGCGCCGAACAGCGCACCAGGGCGAGCCGTTCCAGGTCCCGGCGGTAGGCACGGAAGGCGACCTCGAAATGGCCGCTGACCGCCGCCGCCAGCGCGCCGCGCAGCACCTGGCGCACGCCGTCACGGTCATCCGGATGGATAAACTCCCAGAACGATCGTGTGCCCGTGGGCTTGTCGTCGGGGAGCCCCACCATGCGGCTGATGTTGTCCGACACCCAGAAGGTGTTCTCACGCAGATCGTGGTCCCAGATCCCCAGGTCGTCGGAGTCCAGTGCCGCCTGCAGACGCTCCTCCACCACCGAGGCGGCGCATTGGGTCGGCACCACAGTGTTTTTGTTCGCGATCGCGGCGTCCCCGCGCGAATCCTTCATGCGATCCCCAGACAGCGTATTGGTCCCGTGTTCCGGCGGGCGTTTCCCCTTGACGCCCTTTTCTATGCTGTCCCTGCATGTCCCCGTGGTATGCACTCGGTTTTATACCATCATGAACCGGCAAAGGGGGGCAAATATAAAAAAAGCGGCCCCGAAGGGCCGCTTTTTTCGCCACGGCGACCGGAGCCGCCGTGTTCACACCGTGAACCGGATTAGAACTGGTTCATGGTGTTGTCTTTGCCGCCTGCTTTCAGCGCGGCTTCACCGGAGAAGTACTCTTTGTGGTCATCACCGATGTTGGAACCGGCCATGTCCTGGTGCTTCACGGTGGCGATGCCACGGCGGATTTCCTCACGCTGGACGCCTTTGGCGTAGGCCAGCATGCCTTCCTCACCGAAGTAGCCTTCCACCAGCTGATCGGTGGACAGCGCCGCGGTGTGGTAGGTCGGCAGCGTGATCAGGTGATGGAACACACCGGCTTCACGGGCCGCCTTGGCCTGGAACTCCTTGGCCCACTGATCGGCCACTTCGGCCAGCTCGGTGGCGTCGTACTTCTCGTTCATCAGGTCGGCGCGATCGTAATCGCCCAGATCCTTGCCTTCTTCCTTCCAGGCATCGAACACCTGCTGACGGAAGTTGAGGGTCCAGTTGAACGACGGGCTGTTGTTGTAAACCAGCTTGGCGTTCGGCTCCTGCTCGCGGATACGGTCGACCATGTGCTTGATGTGAGCCACGTTCGGGGTCGGGGTCTCGATCCACAGCAGGTCGGCGCCGTTGCGCAGGCTGGTCACACAGTCCAGTACCACGCGGTCGATGTTGGTGTCGCGGCGGAACTGGAACAGACCGGAGGCCAGACGGGTGGGCTTGAGCAGCTTGCCGTCGGACTTGATCACGATGTCGCCGTTGTTGATCTGGTCAGCGGAATCGATGTATTCGCCTTCCAGGAAGCTGTTGTACTGGTCGCCCAGGTCGCCCGGCTCGGTGGTCACGGCGATCTTCTGGGTCAGGCCGGCGCCTTCGGAGTCGGTACGGGCAACGATCACGCCGTCGTCCACACCCAGCTCCAGGAACGCGTAGCGTACCGCGTTGATCTTGGCGATGAAGTCGGCGTGGGGAACGGTCACTTTACCGTCCTGGTGGCCACACTGCTTCTCGTCGGACACCTGGTTCTCGATCTGGATGCAACACGCGCCCGCTTCGATCAGCTTTTTGGCCAGCAGGTAGGTGGCTTCCGGGTTACCGAAACCGGCGTCGATGTCGGCGATGATCGGCACAACGTGGGTCTGGAAGTTGTCGATCTTCTTGACGATCTCGGCCTGCTTGGCGTCGTCACCGGCGGCCTTGGCGTCGTCCAGGTCACGGAACAGGTGGTTCAGTTCCCAGGCGTCGGCCTGCTTCAGGAAGGTGTAGAGTTCGCGGATCAGATCGGCGACCGCGGTTTTCTCGTGCATGGACTGGTCGGGCAGCGGACCGAACTCGGAGCGCAGCGCGGCGACCATCCAGCCGGACAGGTACAGGTAGCGGCCTTTGGTATCCCCGAAGTGTTTCTTGATGGAAATCATCTTCTGCTGACCAATGAAGCCGTGCCAGCAACCCAGGGACTGGGTGTACTTGCTGTTGTCGCCGTCATAGGCCGCCATGTCCTCGCGCATGATCTTCGCGTTGTACTTGGCGATGTCCAGATGCGTCTTGAAGCGGTTCTGCAAACGCATGCGAACAGCGGCTTCCGGGTCGATATCGTGCCAGGTTTTGTTGGCACCAACCACGGAGCTCAGTGCTTCGATGTCTTTGGAGTATGACATGGTCAATCCTTTCGATATGGAAATGGATACCGAAGCCGGCTCACCAGCTACCGATGGCGCGCATTCTAGGAGCGCCTGCCTCATAAAAGAAATCAATCTTAATGATACCCGGTATTTCTTTCATGAATGGTAGT
>DASUNW010000099.1:0-37104 GCA_036276955.1 Alcanivorax sp.
ATCAAGGTATCTCCATCAAAGTGTGATATTTATCCTACATGGTCCGGAATGAATAGTAGCGGAAATCGATAAGCTGGCTGCCCTCAGACGAACTTCGGCGCTAGCCTGTTCTTGTCAGCAGCGCTACCATAACCAAGTTAATTTGCGGTTCTGAGCACTGGATATGAGTTCTACCAAGGAAATTATCGATCAGGCTATGGCACTCTCCGCACAGGAAAGAGCCGTGGTCGTTGAGCAATTGTTGCTGAGTCTGGACGCCCCCGATCCGTCGCTGGATCGCATATGGGCGGATGAGGCCGAGGCTAGATTAGATGCTTACGAGCGAGGCGAGTTGAAGGCGGTTTCCGTGCAGGATGTCATGGCAAAATACGATAAAAAGTGAAAGTCCAATTCTTGAAGGTGGCCCAGAATGAGCTGGACGACGCCATCGAATATTACGAATTGGAACAAGCGGGACTGGGTGAAAGGCTTCGTGGCGAGACGGTTCGGTCTATAAACCGGATCGCGGCTTTTCCGAATGCCTTCCAGCCTGTCTCTAAAAGGTTGCGCCGGTGCCTGGTGTCGAAGTTCCCCTATGGGATTATTTATCGCTACGATGCTGATGCCGAGACGCTGCTTGTGGTCGCGTTTTCCCACCTCCATAGGAAGCCGAATTACTGGTTCTCCCGCCAATGACCCTTTTTCTCTACATTGCCGCCGCCCTGGCGGAGATCGCGGGCTGTTTTTCGGTCTGGGCCTGGTGGCGGCTGGAAAAATCGCCGCTTTGGCTGGCGCCCGGCCTGGTGAGTCTGGTGCTGTTCGCCTGGCTGCTCAGTCTGGTGGACACGGACTACGCCGGGCGCGCCTACGCCGCTTACGGCGGCGTCTATATCGTTATGTCGTTGCTCTGGCTGTGGCTGGTCGAGCAGCGTGTCCCGGACCGCTGGGACCTGCTCGGTGCCGGAATCTGTCTGGTGGGCGCCGGAGTAATCCTTCTCGGCCCGCGCGGCGTTTGAATGACGTTCGTAACCAGGGAGAGGCCATGAACAGGACGTCCGCACAAGGTTAGCGACAAGCCGCTATAGCGCACTCCGCAAACCAAGCACCCACTCCCGCACCGCCGCGATGGCGGGTTCACGCAGGCGCTCTTCCGGATACACCAGGTGGAAGGGCTTGGCGTGCAGGTCCGGCCCGAACGGCTGCACCAGCCGGCCGCTGGCCAGTTCGTCGGCGATCAGGGCCTTGCTCATCAGCGCAATGCCCTGACCGTCCAGGGCGGCGGTAATGGTGTGGGTCTCGTCGGAAAACACCAGGCCGGCGCCCATGTCCAGGTCGGGCACCCGGGCCAGCTTTTGCCAGGACGTCCAGCTGAGCAGGGCGCCGGAATGGCTGGGCGGCTGGTAGTGCAGCAGGGTGTGCCGGTGCAGGTCGTCGTGCCGGGTGATGCCCAGGGTGGGGCTGCAGGCGGGGATAAAGACGTTATCGAACAGCTTTTCCGACACCAGGCCGGGCCAGTGGCCGTCGCCGTAGCGGATCGCCATATCGGCGGCAACGCCGTCCAGCGCCACCAGGTCGTGGGAGATCCGCAGGTTCAGATTGAGATGCGGGTGGCGGTCACGCAGCAGGCATACCCAGGGCAGCAGGAAACGGCCGGCCACCGCCGGGATGGTGGACAGCGTGACGGTCTGGTGGCTCGGGTCATGGCGCAGCCGGGCCACCGTTTCGGCGAGCGTGTCGAACGCCTCGCTGGACGCCGTCAGCAGGGTCTGGCCGGCGCCGGTGAGCACCAGTTGGCGCGGTTTGCGCACGAACAGGGCGATGCCCAGGTATTCCTCCAGTTGCCGCAATTGGTGACTGATGGCGGTGGGTGTTACCGACAGTTCCTGGGCGGCGGCTTTGGCGCTGCGGTGGCGGGCCGCCGCCTCGAAGGCGCGCAGGGCGGAAAGGGAGGGCAGTTTGCGGGCGGTCATGGCGTGCCTTATGAATGAATTTTATTTTGCCATTAAGGCAAAAATTCATCGTTTGTCGCTGCCTTGAGCCTCGGGTTTCATGGGAAGCCTGTCAAGCAGGAATGAGATCATCTCACCTGCAAGCCAACCCCAACCGGAGATAACGCCATGACCCGCTTACTGCACCTCGACGCCAGCCCCCGCCCCGGACGTTCCGGTACCCACGAGCACGGCTCCCACAGCCGCAGGCTGAGCCACCACTTTATTGAGCAATGGAAAGCCGCCCGCCCGGAGGACGCGGTGACGCGCCGGGATCTCGGCGTCCGGCCCCCTTCGCTGCTGACCGTGGAGTGGATCGAAGCCGCCTTTACGCCGTCGAAGCAGCGCCCCGCCGCCCTGGAGCAGGTGCTGGCGGAAAGCGACAGCCTGGTGGACGAGGTGATCCAGGCCGACGTGCTGGTGCTGGGCGTGCCGCTGTACAACTACAGCTATCCGGCGGCGTTCAAGGCCTGGATCGACCAGATCGTGCGGGTGGAGCGCACCATCTATTCCGATCCGGCCAACATTGAGCACCCGGTGGGCCCGCTGCTGAACGACCGGCCACGCCATGCGGTGATCCTGTCGTCCCGGGGCGGCTACGGCCTGGGCGCGGGCGGCGCACTGGCGCACATGAACCATCTGGAAGCCAGCGTTCGCACCGCTCTGGAGTTGATCGGTATCGAGCACTTCCATGAGATCGCCATTGAACACCAGGAAGAGGGCGGCGAACGGCTGGAGGCGTCGATACGCGACGCCCTGGCCGATGTGGAGCGGTTGGTGGCCCGGCTGCAGGGGGAAGAGGCCGTCGTGCCGAAGGCGGCGTGCGCCTGAGCAGCGTGCCAGCCTTGAATTTACACTGTAAGCTGTTCCCGTTGGCCCTGTTTTGCTGTGACCCGTGGAGCGCCCCGTTGCCCAAGAAGCCGAAAACCGACCAGGAGATCGCCGCCTTCCGTGAGCGCGTCTGCGAGGTGGCCACGGAGCTGTTCGTGGAGCGCGGGCCGGACAACGTCACCATGCGGCAGATCGCCGCCGGGGTGGGCGTCAGCCCGATGACGCCGTACCGCTACTTTGAGGACAAGGACGAGATTCTCGCCACCGTGCGCGCCGCCGCGCTGGACCGCTTCGCCGCCGCCCTGGAGGCGGGCCTGGCCCAGGGCAGCGACGCCCGCGAGCGGGCCCGCGCCATCGGCGACGCCTATGTGCGCTTCGCCACCGAGCACCCGGCCGCCTACCAGCTGATGTCCGAGATTTCCCAGGTCGACGAGAGCCGCTACCCGGCGCTGGTGCGCGCCAGCCGCCGCGCCCGGGAGACCATGGTCGGCTATGTGCGCGACATGATCCGCGAGGGGATGATGGACGGCGACGCGGATCTGATCGGCTATATGTTCTGGTCCACCCTGCACGGCATCGTGGTGCTGGATATGGCCGGGCGGCTGGGCGGCGAGATAGACGCGGACACCCTGCGCAAGAAGACCATGCGCACCCTGCTGGCCGGCATGGCGGTGTCGCCACCGCGCCGGGAGGACTGACCGAATCGCTCACCGGCGGGTAAGCGCCGAAGTCAGGAAGCGCTTGATTTTATAAAATGTACGTTGTAAATATTTCCCTTCCGAACCGGTCGCCGTGCCAGGGCACAGCCCCGGTTCGACCGAATTCGAAAGATTTACAAAGTAAATGTCACCCACTTAACAGGAATCGCCATGTCTCTGCCCCCGGAAATCGCCAAACGTCTGCGGCTGCCCGTGATCTGCTCGCCGCTGTTCATTATTTCCAACCCGGACCTGACCATCGCCCAGTGCAAGGCCGGGGTGGTGGGGTCGTTTCCGTCGTTGAACGCGCGTCCGCTGTCGCAGCTCGATGAATGGCTGGCGCGCATCACCGAGGAACTGGCCGCCTGGGACCGGGACCACCCGGACCAGCCGTCCGCGCCGTTCGCGGTGAACCAGATCGTGCACAAGACCAACGACCGCCTGGAGAAAGACCTGGAGCTGTGCGAGAAGTACAAGGTACCGATGGTGATCACCTCCCTGGGCGCCCGTGAAGAGCTGAACCAGGCGGTGCACGGCTGGGGCGGCACGGTGATGCACGACATCATCAACGACCGCTTCGCCCGCAAGGCCATCGAGAAGGGCGCCGACGGCCTGATCGCGGTGGCGTCCGGTGCCGGTGGCCACGCCGGCCAGCTTTCCCCATTCGCCCTGATCCAGGAAATACGCGAATGGTTCGACGGCCCGGTGGCGCTGTCCGGCTCCATCGCCAACGGCTCCTCGGTGCTGGCGGCCCAGGCCATGGGCGCGGATTTCGCCTATATCGGTTCGCTGTTCATCGCCAGCGAAGAAGCCAACGCCGACCAGGCCTATAAGCAGATGATCGTCGACAGCAAAGCCACCGATATCGTCTACAGCAACCTGTTCACCGGCGTGCACGGCAACTATCTGGCGCCGTCCATCGTCAACGCCGGCCTGGATCCGGCCAACCTGCCGGAAAGCGACCCCTCGGCGATGAATTTCGGCTCCGGCGGCAACTCCAAAGCCAAGGCCTGGAAAGACATCTGGGGCTGCGGCCAGGGCATCGGCGTGGTCGATGCGGTGCGCCCGGCGGCCAATATTGTCGACCAGCTCGCCGACGAGTACCACGCCGCCGCCAAGGCGCTGGACGCCAAGCGCTACTAACGCTTCTAAAGCGCTCTACGGGAGCGCGTGCCAGCCGCTAAAGACGCCGGGCCAGGGCTTCCCTGGGCCGGCGTACTTTTTTCTGGCCGGCCAGCCGGTCGTTGTCGGTGTCGCGGTAGCCCAGGCCCATCAGCGCCACGCTGCGCAGCCCTTGCTCGCGCAGACCGAGCAGTTTATCCAGCCCCGCGGGGTCGAAGCCCTCCATCGGCGACGCGTCCACCTGCTCCATGGCGGCCGCCGCCAGCGCCATCCCCAGCCCCAGATACGCCTGCCGGGCGGCCCATTGGAAGCCCTCTTCCTCGGAGGCGAAGCCGGCCACCTTGCCTTTCACGGTGTTCTCCAGCCCGGCCAGCTTGTCCCGGGGCAGGCCGCGCTCCGTGGCGATCAGATCCACCATCTCCTCGACCTGAGCCCCGGTGACCGGGCTCCAGGCGGCGAAGATAATCAGGTGCGAGCACTCGGTGATCTGCGGCTGATTCATCGCCACCGGCGCGATCCGCCGGCGCAGCTCGAGCGGCTCCGCGACCAGCAGGGTGTAGGGCTGCAGCCCGAACGACGACGGCGCCAGCCGGGCCGCCTCCAGAATCCGTTCCACTTTCTCCTCGGGGACGTTCTCCCCGGTCATGCGTTTGGTGGCGTAGCGCCAGTTGAGGGCGTCTTCTAGCGTCATGGGGGGCTCCAGTGTCGAAACAGTGCCGGTTCGCGTGTAAGCCGTTATCCTCTCCGGTATCGAGGGACAGCGTCCACACCCGGATTACGGAGAAACGGAACGTGCAACGATACACCGGAAGCTGCCTGTGCGGCGGCATCGCCTTCGAAGTTCGCGGCCCCCTGGCGCCGATTCAGGTGTGCCATTGCCAGCAGTGCCGTAAGGCCCAGGGGGCACCCTTCGCCACCAACACGCCGGTGGAGGAGGCGCTCTTTGAGCTGGTGAGCGGCCGCGAACTGATCTGCGAATATCAATCGTCGCCGGGTAAGTTTCGCGCCTTCTGCGGCCGCTGCGGCTCGCCGGTCTACAGCCGCAAGGCCGACATGCCCGGCGTGCTGCGGATCCGCGCCGGGCTGTTCAACGAGCCCCTGGAGGCGCGCCCGGTGTTCCACGCCTACACCGGCGCCAAGGCCAACTGGTGGCCGATCCTGGACGATCTGCCCTGCTACGAAGGGTTGGCCGGCCCGGCCGGAAAGCGCTGAACCGCTCCCCTGCGGCGGTTGCCGGGCGGTGCGCGCATTTGGCCCGCCGCCGCCGGACGTTTATGATAGGCGCCCCTTCCTTCCCGCGTGTCTCTGCAGGAGCGGCAAACCATGTTCACAGGCATTATCGAGGCCCAGGGCCATGTGGCGGCGCTGACGCCCAGCGGCGGCGACGTGACGCTGCGTATCCACAGTGATGAACTGGATTTCGGCGACGTGAAGCTGGGCGATTCGATCGCCGTGAACGGCGTCTGCCTGACGGTCACCGCGCTGGCCGGCGGCGACGGTTTCAGCGCCGACGTGTCCGGCGAGACCCTGTCGCTGACCTCCCTGAAGCAGCTCAAGAGCGGCAGCCGGGTGAACCTGGAGAAGGCGATGACGCCCTCCACGCGCATGGGCGGGCACCTGGTGAGCGGCCACGTGGACGGCCTGGGCACGGTCAAGGCGATGACGCCGGACGCCCGCTCGGTGCGCATCGACATCGAAGCGCCGGCGGAGCTGGCCCGGTACATCGCCCAGAAGGGCTCGATCACCGTGGACGGCATCAGCCTGACGGTGAACAGCGTGGACGGCGCGCTGTTCTCCCTGAACATTATTCCCCATACCCAGGACGTCACCACCATCCAGGATTGGAAACCGGGGACGCCAGTGAACCTGGAAGTTGATATCATTGCGCGCTACCTGGAGCGGCTGTTGCTCGGCGAGCGCGCCGCCCAGCCCGGTTCGGAGGGCCTTTCCATGGCGTTCCTGGCCGAGCACGGTTTCCTGAAGTAGCTCGCGGCGGTCGCCCGAGGGCGCGCAAACACCGGCACGCGCGGCGTGCATTAAAAGGTAGGTTTCATGCAACTCAACAGCATTGAAGAACTGATCGAGGATATCCGTCAGGGCAAGATGGTGATCCTGATGGACGACGAGGACCGGGAAAACGAGGGCGACCTGGTGATGGCCGCCGAGCACGTGACCCCCGAGGCGATCAACTTCATGGCGCGCTTCGGGCGTGGCCTGATCTGCATGCCTATGTCCAAGGAGCGCTGCGAGCAGTTGGACCTGCCTTTGATGGTACGTTCCAACGGCAGCGGTTTCGGCACCAAGTTCACGGTCTCCATCGAGGCCCGCGAAGGCGTCACCACCGGCATTTCCGCCGCCGACCGGGCGCGCACCGTGCAGGCCGCCGCCGCCAAGCACGCCAAGGCGGCGGACATCGTCCAGCCGGGGCATATTTTCCCGCTGATGGCGGAGCCGGGCGGCGTGCTGCGCCGCGCCGGGCACACGGAAGCGTCCTGCGATCTGGCGGTGATGGCCGGCTGCGAAGCCGCCGGCGTGATCTGCGAGGTGATGAACGAAGACGGCTCCATGGCGCGCCGGCCGGACCTGGAAGGGTTCGCCCAGGAGCACGGCATCAAGATCGGCACCATCGCCGACCTGATTCAGTATCGGGCGCTCAACGAGCAGACCATCGAGCCGGTATCCGAGCACCCGCTGGACACCTGGTACGGTGAATTCCGCCTGGTGGCGTTCCGTGACACCGTCGACGGCCATGTGCACATTGCCCTGGTGAAAGGCGAAGTGAGCGCGGACAAAGAAGTGACCGTGCGGGTGCACCAGGTGGACCCGCTGCGCGACCTGATGAGCGCCAAGCTCAACGGGCGTACCGGCTGGAACATGCACCGGGTGCTGGAAGCGGTGGCCGACGTGGACACCGGGGTGGTGATCATCCTCGGCCAGGACGAAGACTCCGAGCCCACGCTGGACCGGCTGCAGGCGTTTTTTGACGGCACCGCCAACAAGCCCAAGGGCGAGTCGCGCACCTACCGCAACATCGGCACCGGCTCGCAGATTCTCAAGGCGCTGGGCGTGCGCAAGATGCGCCTGCTCAGCTCGCCGATGAAATTCAACGCGCTTTCCGGCTTCGACCTGGAGATCGTCGAATACGTGGAAGCGGACGGCTAAAGCGCCGCCCCCCGACTGGAACACAGGAAAACGACATGCACGATATCAAAACCTTCGAAGGCACTCTGAACAACGTGGGCGGCCGCTACGCCCTGGTGGTGGCGCGTTTCAACAGCTTCGTGGTGGAAGCGCTGCTGGCCGGCGCGGTGGACACCCTGGTGCGCCATGGCGTGCCCCGCGATGACATTGAGATCATCCGCGTGCCCGGCGCCTGGGAACTGCCGGTGGCGGTGAAGAAGATCCTGGAAAAGCGCGACTACGACGCGGTGATCGCGCTGGGCGCGGTGATCCGTGGCGGCACCGCCCACTTCGAATACGTGGCCGGCGAAGCCGCCAAGGGCATCGCCGCGGTACAGAACGACACCGGCGTGCCGGTGGCCTTCGGTGTGCTCACCGTGGAGTCCATCGAGCAGGCGATCGAGCGCAGCGGCACCAAGGCCGGCAACAAAGGCGCCGAGGCCGCGATGTCCGCTCTGGAAATGGTTTCTCTGTTCAAGGCCCTTTAATGACCCAGTCCGCCGCACCGTCTTCCCCCGCAGCGCGCCGCAAGGCGCGCCGCTATGCGCTGCAGGCGCTCTACCAGTGGCAGCTTGCCGGCACCACGCTGAGCGACATCGAGGCCCAGTTCCTGGCCGCCAACGACATGCAGAAGGTGGACCGCACCTACTTCCACGACCTGCTGCACGGTGTGCCCGCCGAGGTGACCGGCCTGGATGAAGCGCTGCGCCCGTTTCTGGACCGTCGGGTGGAAGAATTATCCCAGGTGGAGAAGGCGTTGCTGCGCATCGGCGCCTTCGAGCTTAAGGAACGCCTGGACGTGCCTTACCGGGTGGTGATCAACGAAAGCATCGAGCTGGCCAAGGTGTTTGGCGCCGACGATTCCTTCAAGTACGTTAACGGCGTACTGGATAAGTTGGCGCGGCGGTTGCGTTCCGCCGAGACCGCCCACCGCCCCGCCGCGTCCCGGCAGGCCCCGGACGACGACGGAGCGGACAAGGACTGACCGTGGCATAACAAAGGGAGCGTTGGGTTATGGACGAATTCGCTCTGATTGAACGCTACTTCCGCCGCCCGGACCATCCGCCGGGCGATAGCGTGGTGCTGGGGCCCGGTGACGATGCTGCCCTGTTGTTTCCTCCTGCCGGCGAAGAGCTGGTAATGACCCTGGACACCAGCCTCGGTGGCCACCATTTCCCCGACGACCTGCCCGCCGCCGATGTGGGCCACCGCTGCCTGGCGGTGAATCTCTCCGACCTGTACGCCATGGGCGCTCGCCCGTTGTGGTTTCTGTTGTCCGTGACGCTGCCCGAGGCCGACGAGGCCTGGCTGGCCGGTTTCGCCCAGGGCATGTTCGAGCTGGCCGACCGGGCCGGTATTGATTTGATCGGCGGTGACGTCACTCGTGGGCCCTTGAGCGTGAGCATTCAGGCCACCGGACGGGTGCCGCGCGGGCAGGCCCTGCGCCGCGCCGGCGCCCGCCCGGGCCAGCGCCTCGCGGTGGGCGGCGTGCCCGGGCAGGGGGGGCTGGGGCTGCGCCACTGGCAGGCCGGTGAGCGCACGTCGGTGAGTGCCCGCCACCTGGCCCGGCCTTCCTTCCCGCTGGATCTGGGCCCCGCCTTGGCCGGCCGGGCGGGCGCCGCCATCGACGTTTCCGACGGCTTGTTGCAGGACCTGGGGCATATTCTCAAGGCCAGCGGCGGGCTGGGGGCGGAGCTGGATCTGGCGGGCCTGCCGGTGAACGAGGAACTGGCGGCGCTGGACGACGACGACCGTTACCGGCTGCAGCTGCAAGGCGGTGACGATTACTGCCTGTTGTTCACCTGGCCCGACGCCAAGCCGTTGCCGCCGGGCACCAGCGATATCGGCATGATCACCGCCTCGGGCTCCGTCTTGCTGCGTTACCCGGACGGCCACACCGAGCCGGCCCGGCCCGGGGGCTGGCGGCACTTCTAGGCCGGTTCAGGCGCGGTGGGGCAGGGCGTCGTGCAGGCGTTTCAGGCGCTGGCGCACGCTGGCCTCGATGCCGGCGGCGTCCAGGCCGTGCTCAGCGAGCAGCGCGTCCCGTTTGCCGTGGTGGATAAAGTGATCCGGCAGGCCCAGGTTGAGCACCGGCATCACCAGCCCCTCGTCCATCAACAGTTCGTTGACCGCCGAGCCGGCGCCGCCCATGCGCTGGTGATCTTCCAGCGTGACCAGCAGCTCATGGCGGCCGGCGGCCTCGAGTACCGCGTCCCGGTCCAGGGGCTTCACCCAGCGCATGTCGATGACCGTGGCGTCGAGCTTCTCGGCGGCGTCCAGGGCCGCCGGCACCAGCGCACCGAAGGCGAGCAGGGCGGCGTCGCCGCTGCCCTGACGCAGGGTGCGACTCTTACCGATGGGCAGGGCGGTCATCGCCTCTTCGATTTTGGCGCCGGGGCCGGTGCCGCGCGGGTAACGCACCGCCGCCGGGCCGTCGTGCAGCCAGGCGCTGTAAAGCAACTGCCGGCATTCGTTCTCGTCCGAGGGCGCCGCCACGATCATGTTCGGCACGGTGCGCAGGTAGGCGAGGTCGAACACGCCGCCGTGGGTGGCGCCGTCTTCGCCCACCAGGCCGGCCCGGTCGATGCCGAAGGTCACGTCCAGGTTCTGCAGGGCGACGTCATGGATCAGCTGGTCGTAGGCGCGCTGCAGGAAGGTGGAATAGATCGCCACCACCGGCTTGCGGCCCTCGCAGGCCATGCCGCCGGCCAGCGTCAGTGAATGCTGCTCGCAGATCGCCACGTCGTGGTAGCGGTCCGGAAAGCGGCGCGCGAAATCCACCATGCCGGAGCCTTCGCACATGGCCGGGGTGATGCCGATCAGGCGCGGGTCCCGTTCCGCCAGGTCGCACAGCCACTGGCCGAACACTTCCTGATACTTTGGTTTGTACTGGGGACTCTTCGGCTTGGCCGGCTTGGCCACTTCCACCTTGGGCTTGGGCTCGATCTTGTTGATCGCGTGGTAGCCCACCGGGTCCGCTTCCGCCGGGCCGAAGCCCTTGCCCTTGGTGGTGTAGACGTGCAGCAGCTGCGGCCCTTCCAGGTCGCGCATGGTTTCCAGGGTGGCGGTCAACTCGTCGATGTCGTGGCCGTCGATGGGGCCGATGTAGTTGAAGCCGATGGCCTCGAACAGCATGTCCGGGCTGACCATGTTCTTCATGCTCTCTTCGGTGCGGCGCACGAAATCCCAGGCCGCCGGCATCGCCGACAGGACTTTTTTGCCGCCTTCGCGCAGGGCGATGTAGGTCTTGGACGACCAGATGCGCGCGAAGTAGTTGGCCAGCCCGCCCACGTTGTGGCCGATCGACATGGTGTTGTCGTTGAGGATCACCAGCAGGTTGGCGCGCGTGTGGGCGGCGTGGCTCATCGCCTCGAAGGCCTGGCCGGCGGTCATGGCGCCGTCGCCGATCACCGCCACGGTGCGGCGCTTGTCGCCAGCCTGCTCGGCGCCCAGGGCCATGCCCAGCGCCGCGCTGATCGAGGTGGAGGAGTGGCCCACCCCGAAGGTGTCGAATTCCGATTCGCCGCGGTTGGGAAAGCCCGACAGGCCGTGCTGTTGGCGCACGGTGAGAAGCTCGTCGCGGCGGCCGGTGAGAATCTTGTGCGGGTAGCACTGGTGGCCCACGTCCCACACCAGCCGGTCGTAGGGGGTGTCGAACAGGTAATGCAAGGCCACGGTCAGCTCCACCACGCCGAGGCCGGCACCGAAGTGCCCGCCGGCGCGGCCCACGGCGTAGAGCAGATAGGCGCGCAGTTCGTCCACCATCTGCTCAAGGTCCGTTTCGGGCAAGCGTCGCAGGTCCGCCGGCGCGCCAATGCGGTCCAGCAACGGCGTGTGGGGGCGGGTCAGCGGAATGTCGGTAAACGTCTTTTGCATTGATTGGGAGCCTGAATCAGTCGGCGTCGGCTTGGCAAGGGAAGGGCATTATAACGGTCCTTGGGGCCCACCGTCAGTGATCGCAAACGCTAGTGGGAGCGTTGCACGATGTAGTCCGCCAATTGTTGCAGCGGTTCGGCGGCGTCCCCGTAGCCTGACAGGGCGGCGCGGGCCTGCCGGCACAGCGCCTGGGCCCGCTCGCGGCTGGCGTGCAGGCCGAGCAGCGCGGGGAAGGTGCTCTTGCCGTGCTTCTCGTCGGACTTGCTGGGTTTGCCGAGCTGCTCGGTGTCCATGGTCACGTCGAGGATGTCGTCCTGGATCTGGAAGGCCAGCCCGATGGCGTCGCCGTAGGCGGCCAGATTGCGCTCCAGAGCGGTGTCCGGGCGGCCCGCCGCCAGGTAGCCCAGGGTCAGGCTGGCGGTGATCAGGCGGCCGGTTTTCAGGTAGTGCATGCGTTCCAGGGCGGCCACATTCTGCAACTGGCCGTGGGCGGCCATGTCCTGCATTTGCCCGGCGGCCATGCCGGCGCCGCCGGCGGCCTGGGTGAGCGCGCGCACCATGCCGACGCGGGCACTGTCGGGGTAGTCGCCGGCGCGGCTGAGCAGCTCGAAGGCGAAGGTGTGCAGCGTGTCCCCGGCGAGAATCGCGGTGGCCTCGTCGAAAGCGCGGTGGCAGGTGGGCTGACCCCGGCGCAGATCGTCGTCGTCCATCGCCGGCAGGTCGTCGTGCACCAGGGAATAGGCGTGGATCAGCTCCACCGCCACCGCCGGCACGTCGGCCTGTTCCAGGCCGCCGCCGGCGAGCCGGCAGGCGGCGTATACCAGCATCGGGCGGATCCGCTTGCCGCCGGCCAACGCCGCGTAGCGCATTGCCTCGGCGAGGCGGGGGGCGTCGCTGTCCTGGGGGTGGGGCAGGTGGTCGTGCAGGGCCTGGTCGAGCCGCGCGCGCACGGTGGCGTTGAGCGGGTCCAGCGCGTTGAGATTACTGGTCATCGCGGCCTTCGAAGGGCACCGGCTCGGCCTGCGGGTCCTGTTCCAGCAGGATGCGCACTTTCTGCTCCGCCTGGGTCAGGGCCTGCTGGCATTCGCGGGTCAGCTTGACCCCCTGCTCGAACGCTTGCAGCGACTCTTCCAGGGTCAGCTCACCGGACTCCATCCTCTCCACCAGGGCTTCCAGGCTGTCCAGGGATTGTTCCAGTTGCGGGGTCTTTTTGGCCATGGCGTTTCTCTCTCGGGGCGCGGCGCAACAGTACTGGAGCGCCGTGGGGCGGTCAATCCGGGCCACCCTATAGTGAAAGGCCCGCCCGGTGCTCGCAAGCGGCCAGCCCTTGATTAGGGGTTTGTGGTTCCCGATGCCTCATGCTAAAAGCATTGCACATAAATGGGGTAAAAATAATAACGTGGTCATTAATCAACGAGAAACAACCAATGATTTTACGGCTGATAGCGATGCTGCTACTGAGCGCTGTTTTGGGGGCCTGCGGCGGCGAAGAGACGGACAGGCTGGACCAGGAGCCGGCCGTAACCCGCCTGGCCCACGAACCTGAAGCCCTGCTGTTCGGCGAATCCTGGCAGGCGCGGCGGATCGTTCTGGAGGCCGGTTTCGACGACGGATCGGTGGAGGACGTAACGGCTTCGGCGGTCTGGTCGAGTGATGATGAGACCGTGGCCACCGTGTCAGCGGGGGAGGTGACCCCGACAGGGGCCTGAGAAACGGTGGTGAGAGCCGTTTATGAAGGCCGGGCGGTGGCCGTACCGGTGACGGCGGAGGTGTTGTTCACCGGCTTGGGGGTTTCGCCGGAATCGCTGGTATTTGGCGGATCGGGCGGGCAAGCGACCCTGCAACTGTTCGCCAGATACAGCGACGACTCGGAACAGGACGTGACCGACGAAGCGACCTGGGCCAGCGCCGACACGACCGTGGTAACGGTGGACGGTTCCGGCACGGCGACCCCGGTGGGCCTTGGCGAAACCTCTGTTACCGCCGACTACGATGGCAATGAGATCGATATACCGGTGACGGTGGCCGTGACCTTCTCCGGCGGTGAGGGAACCGAGACGGAACCGTACGCGATCACCACCGCCGAGCAGTTGAACGGGCTGCGGTTTTACACTGGCGAAGGCGGTGAGGGCACCTATTTTGAACTGATGGGCGACATCGACCTGAGCGATCCCGACTTTGTCGACGATGCGTCCGGTTGGGTGCCCATCGGGGCGGCTTCCGGTGAGCCGTTCGCGGCGAATCTGGACGGCAACGGTTTCACCCTCAGCAACCTGTCCATCGACCGCCCCGAACAAACCGATCAGGGGCTGTTCGGGCGTTTGAGCGACGCCACGGTGACCGATCTGCACCTTGAGGCGGTCAGCATTTCCGCGCAGTCCAGGGTTGGCGCTCTTGCCGGGGAGATACTAAACACCGCCATACACGGTGTGACGGCTTCCGGAAGCGTGGAAACGCAAAACACGGCGACCAGCGGCTCGAATGCCGGCGGCCTGATTGGTACCGCCAGCGGTAGCGAAATCGTCGATTCGGGCACCAACGTCACCATTACCGCGGTGGATCATAATATCGGCGGTCTGGTGGGGCAGGCGTTCGCCACCGATATCCGCTCATCCTATTCACACGGCGATGTGATCGGGAGCGGTGCGGACGCGATCAATATCGGCGGTCTTGTCGGGTATCTGCGTACGGGTGGCAGGGTGGAGGACAGCTACGCCACCGGTTCTGTCAACGCAATAGGTTCCCGTAACGGCGGGTTGATCGGGGTGATGAGCTCCGGAGGCGCCCCGGTCCCCGCTGTCCAGAACAGTTACGCGGCCGGAACCGTGAATGCGCCGAACACCGGCTCGTCGGGCGGTCTGATCGGCTCGCTGGACGCCGGTAATATTGTCGATTCCTTTTACACCGACGGTCAGTTTGGCGAAGGAGCGGAAAAAGGCATGCTGATCACCCCAACACAGCTGGCCAACGAATCAACCTTCACGAACTGGGATTTCATCACCATCTGGGTGATGAGCGGGGACCACACCCGACCGGTTTTCCTGTGGGAGCCGTAGCAGACGAGCGGCGCTAGGACTGCGGCCCCTGGTCGTACTTCTTGGCGCCAAGCCCCGGTTCGTACCAGTCGCGCCGGTCGGCGTAGAAAATGTGGTCGTTAGGGTCCAGGCCCGGCTCTCCGTCGAGCCCGCCCGCCGGCACGATCACACCGCTGCCGTCCCGTTTCTCATGGGGCACCATGCTGCCGCATTGCTCGCAGAAGGCGCGCGCGAAACTTTTTGCACCGGGGAGATTGAAACGGCGCACCTGGTCCTCGCCCTGGAGCCATTCGAGCGCGTCCGCGGCGGCGATCAGATTGGCTGCGTGGGCGGTGCCGCTGAAGCGTTGGCAGCGCGAGCAGTGACACAGATGAAACTGGTGGAACGGGCCATTGATCCGGTAGCGGACCAGACCGCACAGACAGCCGCCTTCGTAGGTCTTCATCGGCGAAGCTCCTGTCTTTCGGGGTGTGTGAGTGCTCACAATCCTTGATGCCGTAATGAGCAGTTCCGGTTGATTCCAAAAGGGTCTAAACGCGCCCTTCCGACTCGCTGGGCCGCATCCTATAGTGAAATGCCCGCTGAGTCGTCGCAAGCGGCTTCTTCCTCTGATCTCCTTAATCTATGGCGTTTCGCTTGCGGAGCCGGCGGGGCTCTTCACCCTTCACCTGATAGAATCCGCGCCCATGAAACGCATCCTCGCCCCCATGGAGGGCCTGGCGGACTTTTGGGTGCGCCGGGCCCTCACCGATGTCGGCACCTACGATTGGTGTGTCAGTGAGTTCGTGCGGGTAAGCGGCGAGTTGCTGCCGGCCCGTGTCTTTTATCGCTGGTGCCCGGAATTGCGTGACGGTGCCCGTACGCGCTCCGGGACCCCGGTGCATCTGCAATTGCTGGGCTCGGACCCGAGCTGCATGGCGGACAACGCCGCCATGGCGGTGTCGCTGGGGGCGCCGGCCATTGATCTGAACTTCGGCTGTCCGGCGAAAATCGTCAACCGCCATGGCGGCGGCGCGATCCTGCTGGACGAGCCGGAGCGGGTGCATGCGGTGACCCGGGCGGTGCGGGCGGCGGTGCCCGGCCACATACCGGTGTCGGTGAAAATGCGGCTCGGCAACGAGCATATGGATCTGGCCCTGGACAACGCCGTGGCGGTGCAGGAGGCCGGCGCCGCTTGGCTCACTGTACACGGCCGCACCAAGCGCCAGGGCTATCGGCCGCCGGCCTACTGGGATCGGATCGGCGCTATCCGCGAGCGGGTCACGCTGCCGGTGATCGCGAACGGCGAAATATGGACTCTGGATGACGCCCGCCGCTGCCAGGCGGAAAGCGGATGCATGGATCTGATGCTGGGGCGCGGGGCGGTGGCCAACCCGTTGCTGACCCGGGAAGTGGCGGGCGGCGAGCCCGCCCGCTGGACGGAGGTGCTGGCGGTACTGCGTGGCTTCGGCGCGGATATTGTCGGCACCGGCAGCGAGGCGCAACTGTGTGGCAGGGTCAAACAATGGCTCAGCTACAGCCGCAAACGTTGGGCGCAGGCGGGCCCGTTGATGGAGTCGGTTAAGCGTGAGACGCGGCTGGCTGATCTTCGTGCCGTGCTGGAGTCCGCCCCCAGGGGAGACAGTTTCCAAAAAATTGTATCTTTTTAGGCGAGAACCTGCGCTTTTCAGGGCCCCGGAGAGGCCTTTTCCGTCGTTATGAGCGTCAAGGTTAGAGCTGTGCCTGATCTCTAGCCTGCCTCTGAAAGTCGCACATTACGTAGGTTTTCGGTGCGCCCTTCGTTGTTCTCGTTGTATGTTTTCATTTTTTTGGGGGGGGCTTTAACCTTTTTTCGATCACGGCAGCGGCATGCTTCGTGCTATCCCTTGAAGACGGTAATGTGAACAGAGTTTTGCAGGAGAGCGGAACATGTACGAAGTGCACGCGTTTTTTGCCGAGGGTGAGGCGAGCAAAGCAATGGAACCGGAATACGAGGCGGGAGAGCGATACGTTCTGATTGTGTTTTGCCGCCGCCCCCGTCACAGCATCCATGACTTCGAACTGGTGGAAGAGGTCGCCCGCCGGTTCGGTTGGAGCGATGTGCAGGTCTCCCACGGCGGCGTTTTGCAGCCGGAGCTGCTCAATGGCGATTTGTCCGATCTTCAGGACAGTTTTATCGAAGCCTTGCACAAAGGCGGCGCCGTGGTATCGCTCGACGACTGGCTGATGCGCGCGCTCTACGTACGATGAATCCTATCCCAACGGCGCCGTCCCGACCCTTCGACTAAAGTCATACTGTGGCTGAACACGCCTTTGTTTACTCTTGAGCCAGCTGGCCCGTGCCATCGCGGGTCCCGTGTTTGTCAGTGCACAAAGGGGTAAACCAATGAGAGAAGAAAACGCCCGTGCCTACTGGGCCGCTAATCTCAAGCTAATTTTCACCTATCTCGTAATCTGGTTCGTAGTGTCTTACGGCTGCGGCATCCTGTTCGTTGATGAGCTCAACAACATTCAGTTCTTCGGTTTCAAACTGGGTTTCTGGTTCGCCCAGCAGGGCTCTATCTATGTGTTCCTGGTGCTGATCTGGATGTACGCCTTCACCATGAACAAGCTCGACCGAAAATTCGACGTGCACGAAGAGTGAGCGCCGCGAAAATAACAAAGAGGACCAAGAGATGGATGTTCAACTACTAACGTATCTTTTCGTCGGTGGCTCGTTCGCGCTCTATATCGGGATCGCGATCTGGTCGCGGGCATCGTCCACGAAAGACTTCTATGTCGCCGGCGGTGGCGTGTCTCCGATCGCCAACGGCGCCGCCACGGCGGCGGACTGGATGTCCGCGGCATCGTTTATTTCCATGGCCGGGATTATTGCCTTCGCCGGCTACGATGCCTCCGTATATCTAATGGGCTGGACGGGCGGTTATGTACTACTGGCCATGCTGCTGGCGCCGTATTTGAGGAAATTCGGAAAGTTTACCGTGCCGGACTTCATTGGCGATCGTTACTATTCGAATGTCGCGCGCACCGTCGCGGTTGTCTGCGTCATCTTTATATCCTTTACCTACGTCGCCGGGCAGATGCGTGGCGTGGGTATTGTATTTGCCCGCTTCCTGGAAGTGGATGTCAATATCGGCGTCGCGATCGGCATGGCTATCGTATTTTTCTATGCCGTTCTTGGTGGCATGAAGGGCATCACCTATACCCAGGTGGCTCAGTACTGCGTTTTGATTTTCGCCTTCCTCGTTCCAGCTGTGTTCCTGTCGATTTTGATGACTGGTCACGTGTTACCGCAAACCGGTTTCGGCGCGACCTTGTTGGATGCCGCGGGCAACGACACCGGGGTTTATTTGCTGGAGAGGCTCGACAGGATTGTCCAGGATCTCGGCTTCGGTGCCTATACTGAAAGCCAGAAATCAACCATCGATGTGTTTTTCATTACAGCGGCTCTAATGTGCGGCACCGCCGGGTTACCTCATGTGATCGTTCGATTCTTCACCGTACCCACGGTCCGTGGCGCCCGCATCAGTGCCGGTTGGGCGTTGCTGTTTATCGCCTTGCTGTACACCACCGCACCCGCCGTCGGCGCCTTCGCGCGGACCAACTTGATTGAAACGGTGCATCAGACCGAGTACGAGGAGCTGCCCGGCTGGTTTTATAACTGGGAAAACTCGGGCTTGATCGCCTGGGTGGACAAAAACGATGACGGGCGGGTGCAGATGTCAGCCGGCGCTGCTTTTAAAGGCAAGCCAACGTTCGCTGGCGATCGCGAGGAGGCGGCCGGCGAATACGGCCAACGCCTGATAACCAACGAACCCATGGATAATGATTCGGAAGTGTACATCGACCGGGACATTATGGTGCTGGCCAATCCCGAAATCGGTAACCTGCCGGCCTGGGTCATCGCATTGGTTGCCGCCGGCGGTGTCGCGGCGGCGCTCTCCACGGCGGCCGGTCTGCTGCTGGTGATCTCCTCGGCGGTGTCCCACGATCTGCTGAAGAAAACTCTGAAGCCGGATATTACGGAAAAACAGGAGCTGCTGGCGGCACGTTTCGCCGCGGTGGTGGCGATTATTATCGCCGGTTATTTCGGAATCAATCCGCCGGGCTTTGTGGCACAGGTGGTGGCGTTTGCCTTCGGCCTTGCGGCGGCCAGTTTCTTCCCGGTAATTCTGATGGGCATTTTCTATAAGCGCATGAACAAGGAAGGTGCGATCGCGGGTATGGCCGTGGGTCTGATCTTTACTTTTGCCTATATCGTGTATTTCAAGTTCGTATCGCCGGAGTTGAACAGCCCGGAGAACTGGCTGTTCGGCGTCTCCCCGGAAGGTATCGGCACAGTGGGGATGATCCTGAACTTTATCGTCGCGTTCGCGGTGTCCCGCGTGACCGCGCCGCCGCCGGAACACATCCAGCATATTGTTGAAGACATCCGCGTACCGCGTGGCGCTGGCGGGGCTTCCTCCCACTAACAGCGTCTGCACAAACGGAGTAAGCTGAATATCGGGGCCGCGTGTCAGCGCGGCCCCGATTTCCGTTCAGGGCCTGGCTATGATCGACGTGGATTTTTCGCAACTGCCGTTTTCATTGCTGGACGAAGAGCACCGCGACCGTCTCGAGAACGCCATGGAGATGGCCTACTTCGACGCGGGCACGGTGATGATTGAAGCGCGCTATCCGGCACAATTTGTGTATCTGGTCCATAAAGGCGCGGTGTTGGAGCTGGACCCGACATTGCCCGCGGAGGCGGGGCGGCTCGGGGTTTACAGTGCCGGCGATCTGTTCGGCGCCCTTAGCGTGCTCAACGGCCGCAGCCGCTACCGGTTTATTACCGAAGAAGAGACCCTTTGTTATCTGATTCCCGCGGCTCTGTTCCAGGCGTTGTGCGAGGAACAGAAAGAATTCGACGATTACTTCCGCCAACGTCTCAGTAGCAAGAATCAACTGCTCGCTGAACGGCGCGAGGGGGGCGTCACCCTGGCGGGCTTCATGCTCGCGAAAGTGCACCAGTGTATGCGCGAACCGCTGATACTGGAGAGCGGTGGCACCATCGCCCAGGCGGTGGCGGCGCTGAATGAACGCAATGGCGACAGCCTGTTGGTGGAGCGCGCCGGCCGTGTCGGTGTTATCACCAAAACCGATCTTTTGCGCGGGCTGGTCAACGACGGGCTGACACCGGCTTCCCCGGCTTTGACTCTGGCCAGCTTCGATCTGGTGGCGGTGCCGCCGGACCAGTTTCTGTTCGCCGCCCTGGTCAGTATGACCCGCCATGAAGTGGAACGCGTGGTGGTCATGGAAGCAGGCCGCCCGGTGGGCGTGGTGGAGCTTACCGATGTGCTGAGCTTTTTCTCCAGTCGCTCCTACGTGGTGGGGCTGGAAGTGGAGAAGGCCGATAACCTGGAAGCCCTGGCATTGGCCAGCGCCCGCTTGCCGGAGCTGATCCAGGCGCTGATGGCGCAGGGCGTGAAAATGCGCTTCGCCATGGATCTGCTGGCTGCGTTGAACGGTCGTATTATCAGCAAGGCGTTCCAGTTCGTGGTGCCGGAAGGCCATCAGGAGCACGGTTGTCTACTGGTACTGGGCAGCGAGGGACGGGGCGAGCAAATCCTGAAAACCGACCAGGACAACGCTCTGATCGTCGATGACCCGGAAAGCTGGCCGGAGCGTGACGTGCACATGCAACGCTTTACCGAAACCCTGCTCCGGCTCGGCTACCCGCGCTGTCCGGGCAACATCATGGTATCCAACCCGGAGTGGGTCGGCAGTGTTATCGATTGGAAAGCGCGTATCGGCCGTTGGGCGAAGCAAGGCGATGACGCGGCAATGATGAAGCTGGCGATTCTTTTGGACGCCCACCCGGCGGCGGGCCGCACCGAGCTGGTGGATCTGCTGCGACGGGATCTGTTTCGCGAATGCAGTCACAACGATCTTCTGTTGTCGCGATTCGCCCGGCCGCTGTTGAAGTTTTCCACGCCTTTGAACTGGTTCGGCGCTCTTAAGAAGTCGCAGCAGGGCATCGATATCAAGAAGGGCGGCCTGTTTCCGGTGGTGCATGGCGTGCGAGCGCTTTCTCTGCAGAACCGCATTGCCGAGACAGGTACCTTCGGCCGCCTGGATAAACTGGTGGAGGCAGGCCACGTGGAAGCCGGGTTCGCCGAGGAGCTGGGTGAGTCGATGGCGCTGTTCGCGGAACTCCGTCTCAAGCAACAGCTCGGCCGTCTTGAGGGTGACGATCAAGTGGGTCGGAACAACCAACTTATGGTAGAGGCGCTGTCGCCGCTGGAGCGGGACTTGCTGCGCGAATCCCTGCAGGTGGTCAATGAGTTCAAGAAACGCCTGACCCGGCGTTTTCATCTGGAGTATTAGTGATGTTGAAGCGTCTTGTGCAACGGCGACGTCACGGCAAAGGGCCCTACGGCCACTTGTTCGCGGCACCGCTGGGTGATGAAGTGATGGCGCTCGATTGTGAGACCACCGGGTTGAATACGCGCAGCGCGGAGCTGGTGTCCGTGGCAGCGGTGCCGGTCAGTGGTGGTCGCGTGCGCGCCGGCGCGGCGCTTGACCTGCGCATGGCGCGGCCGGCCAGTCTCGATGGTGGATCGATTTGCATTCATGGTCTGCGCGGTGTGGACTTGCGCGATGGCGTTCCAGTGGACGAGGGGTTGCGGCACTTTCTGGAATTCATCGGTAACCGACCCCTGGTGGGCTGGTGTTTGGATTTTGATTTGGGGATCATTAACCGCTATCTGCGTTCCTTGCTCGGTTTTGATCTGCCCAACCCGGTCATCGAGCTGTCCGATCTGTACCGGCGACGGCATCATTACCGCAACCCGCATTCGCTACCGGATTTGCGGTTCGAGCGCGTCGCCAGTGAGCTGGGCGTACCGGTGATCGGCAGGCACAGCGCACGCGGCGACGCCACCACCGCCGCGCTGATGTACTTGAAGCTGAAGGGCGAATAATAGACGGAGAATAACAATGCAATACCTGCAAGGGGCGCTACTGGCGCTCGGCATCGTTCTGGTGCTGGTCGCCTACAGCCAATACATCCGTCGTACCGGCGACTGGGCCGGGGTGCTGCGGTTCTGGCGGCGCGGTATGTCGCTATCGGTGACCGAGTTCAAAGTTCAGCGCGCCGGCTTGATGATTATGATTCTGGCCGTGGTGTTGCGGTTCGTGTCGGTACTGTTTCAGTGGTGAAGCTCTGGTGATCGGGCGGAGGCCTGCTTTTGTTTAGTCTCTGGCAGTTGGGTGCGTTCGCCCTGTTGTATGTGATGGTGCTGTTCGTGATCGCCTGGTGGGGCGATCGCGCCGAGCGGCGTGGCCTGCGGGTGGTGAATAACGCCTGGACCTACAGTCTGGGTCTGGGGGTCTATTGCACGTCCTGGACGTTCTACGGCGCCGTCGGCGAAGCCAGTGGTAATGGCTGGACGTATCTGCCCATCTATCTGGGCCCGATCATTACCATGCTGCTCGGTGGCGAGTTGATTTATAAGTTGGTGTCGGTGGGCAAGCAGCATCACATCACCTCGATCGCTGACTTTATGGCCGCCCGCTACGGTAAGTCCCGCCAATTGGCGGTGCTGGTAACGCTGGTGGCGGTGGTCGGAGTGCTTCCCTATATTGCACTGCAGCTTAAGGCCGTGACGCTGTCGTTTGAGCATGTGCTCGGCCCGCAAGTGGCGCCGTCGCCGGATATCGCTTTGGGGGTGGCGATCTTGATGGCGATTTTCACACTGCTTTTCGGCACCCGGCATATCGATGCCACCGAGCACCAGTCCGGTCTGATGCTGGCGGTGAGCTTTGAGTCCTTCATCAAGCTGGTGGCGTTCGTGATCATCGGCCTGTTCTGTCTGTTCGCGGTGTTCGACGGCCCCGTGGATATGTGGCAGCGGGTTCGTGACGTGCCGGAGATCCGGTCCGTGTTCGAGCCCGCGCTGTTCTCGCAGAGCTTCGTTACGGCGCTGCTGCTGTCGATGCTGGCGATTATCTGTCTGCCCCGGCAGTTCCATGCCGGCGTGGTCGAGAACAACGACCTGCAGCACCTGCGCACTGCCCGCTGGGTGCTGCCTACCTATCTGGGCCTGTTTGCTCTGTTTGTGCTGCCTATCGTGGCCGCCGGCATGATCACCCAGCCCGGCTCCGCACAGCCGGATATGTACATGCTGTCGTTGCCCATGGCGGCCGGCAATCAGGGGTTGCTGCTGTTGTCGTTCATCGGCGGCATCGCGGCGGCGACCGGCATGGTGATCGTGTCCACCATGGCGCTGGCGATCATGCTCACCAACGAGGTCCTGATGCCCGCGTGGGTTCAGTATCGGATCCAGGGCGACGAAGAACTCTCCGACCTCAGTAATCAGGTGCGCTTACTCAGACGGTTGAGCATCGTTGTGATGCTGGCCTTGGCGTTTTTGTTCCATATCCTGATTGATCGCTTTGAAGGCTTGGCGCGTATCGGCCTGTTGTCGTTCGCGGCGGTGGCGCAACTGGCGCCAGCGTTGCTGGGCGGACTCTACTGGCGGCGCGGGCACCAAAGCGGCGCTTTCGCCGGCCTCGCCGTGGGGTTCCTGGTGTGGGGCTATTGCCTGCTGTTGCCGTTGGTGCTGCCGGTGGAGTGGGTCGACTACCTTAACCGGGCCGGTTTGCTGGGGCTTGGCGTGTTTCGGCCGAACGCGTTGTTCGCCATTGAAGGCCTGGAGCCGCTCGCCCATGGCGTGTTCTGGAGCCTGAGCCTCAATATTCTGGGTTATGTGTGGTTGTCGCGGCGCGCCACCCAGGCGCCGCTGGACGATACCCAGGCCACCCGTTTCGTGGACACACCCACCGACTGGTGGCGCGAGGGCATGGGCCACCCACTGATCACCACCGGTGAGCTACTGCAAGTGTGTGAGCGTGGTTTGGGGCATCCCCGCGCCCGGCCGTTGTTCTTCGACTATCTGCAGCGCCGGCAGATATCCGAAGACCTGGCCTTGCCCGCGCCGCTGCACCTGGTGCGCTATGTGGAGCGTTTGCTGGCGGGCGCCATGGGCGCGTCCACCGCGCGCATCGTGATGGGCTCGTTGCTTAGCAAACAGAATGTGCGGCGTGACGACATGGTGCGGATCATGGATGAGGCGTCGCAGCTTATCCAGTTCAACCACCAGTTACTGCGCACCACCATCGAGACCATCAGCCAGGGCATCTGCGTGGTCGATCGCGACCTCAATATCGTCGCCTGGAACCAATCCTATGTGAATCTATTCGATTATCCGGAGGGCTTGATCCGGCTCGGACGGCCGATCCAGGAGGTGTACCGGCATAACGCCGAGCGCGGTTTCTACGCGGGTGAAGACCTTGAGCAGGACGTCAACAAGCGGGTGCAGTTGCTCCGTGAGGGCAGTGCCCACCGGTTCGAGCGTGAACTGCCCAACGGGGTGATCGTGGAAGTGCGCGGTAACCCCATGGAGGGCGGCGGCTTCGTCAGCACCTATATGGATATTACCGAGCGTAAGCGTGACGAAATCGCCCTGCGCCAGATCAATGAAAATCTGGAACAGATGGTTTCCGAGCGAACCCGGCGGCTGTCCGAGCTGAACAGCCAGTTGGAACAAGCCAACGAAGGCAAAACCCGCTTCCTGGCCGCCGCGGGGCACGATTTGATGCAACCGCTGAACGCTGCCCAGTTGTTCGCATCGTCGTTGTCCCAGCGACTGGCCCGCCAGGACAACGAGTTCGGCCACGAGCGCGAGGTGTTGGGGCATATCGACAGCTCACTGCGTGCCGCCGAGCAGATTATCTCCGCATTGCTGGAGATCAGCCGCCTGGACACGGGCACCATGCAGGCACATCCGCGCGCCGTGGCGGTCAGGCCGCTGATGCAACAACTGGGTCAGGAGTTCAGTGTGCTGGCACAGGCGGAAGGGTTGAATCTGCGCGCCGTGCTCAGTGATCTGCACGTGCGCACCGATGAAGCGCTGTTACGTCGCGTGCTGCAGAATTTGCTCTCCAATGCGGTGCGCTATACAGAGCGCGGTCGCGTGCTGTTCGGCTGTCGACGACGCGGCGACATGCTGCGCATCGAAATCTGGGACACCGGCCCGGGCATTCCCGACGATCAGCAGGCGCGCGTGTTCCATGAGTTCCAGCGCCTGCCCCAGTTGGGGCGCCGTCAGATCAAGGGGCTGGGTCTGGGGTTGGCGATCGCGGACCGTATTTGCCGGCTGTTGGATCACCGCATCAGTGTGCGTTCCTGGCCCGGCCGGGGCACGGTGTTCACCGTTTCGGTGCCGCTGGTGATGGGTGAGGCGGAAGTTACCTCCTCGCCCGAAGCGGCGGTGTCCGATCAGCGCGATGTGGCGGGGTTGCGGGTATTCTGTGTCGACAATGATCCCGCCTTGCTGGCCAGTCTGGAGGCGTTATTGCGGGCCCTGGGTTGTGACCCGATTGCCGCCCGCTCTCGCGCGGAGGCGTTGGAGGAAGCGCAAGGGAGGCCGGCGCCGGACTTGCTGCTGGTCGATTATCAGCTTGACGACGGCGAGACCGGTTTCCAGGTCATTGAGGCGCTGGACGGCTGTTGGGATGACGTGGTGCCGGCGATGCTGATCACCGCGGATCGGCGTGCCGAGGTCCGCGTGCGGGCCCGGGAGCAGGGGGTCGGCTTCCTGCAGAAGCCGGTCAGCGAGGGGGCTTTGCTGGAGGTGCTGCGCGCGCTCTAGGTGTAACGGTTCAGGCCAGCCCGGGCGGCTCGATGGCCAGGTCCTTGAGCGCCAGCACCGCCTGGGTGCGGTTGCGTACCCCGAGTTTGCGGAAAATGGCGGTCATATGGGCTTTTACGGTGGCCTCGGAGACCTCCAGTTGATAGGCGATGACCTTGTTCTGGAGCCCTTCCATAAGCATGCCCATGACCCGGAATTGCTGTGGCGTCAGGCTGGTGATCCGCTCGCGCATGGCGGCGAAGTCCGGCAGGTCCGGCGGCAGCGGGCGGCGCGCCTTCTCCGGTACCCAGCGCTCCCCCTCCATGACTTTCAGCACCGCCTGAGTCATCGCGTCCACCGACGCGGACTTGGGAATGAAGCCGTCGGCGCCGAATTGCAGTGCCCGCTGGATTACTTCCAGCTCCTCGTTGGCGGAAATCACCACCAGCGGCACCCGCCGGTACAGTTCCCGCAGGTAGATCAGTCCGGAGAAGCCGTGCGTACCGGGCATGTGCAGGTCCAGGAGAATCAGGTCAAAGGGGATCTGGTCGTCGCCCAGCTTTTCCAGCGAGGCCAGCGAATCGGCCTCCTGGATACGGGCGTCGTTGAAGCTCATTTCCACCGCCTGCCGCAGGGCGGCGCGGAACAGCGGATGGTCGTCGGCGATCAGTATTCTCATTATTAGGACCTGTTTTATCTCCGGACGATACAATACTAGCGCCTATAGGGTGCCAGCGCGCCCCGCCCGGCGGGAATCAACAATAAAAAAGAGGGGCCGCCGCCTGGCAGCCGAGGTAAGGACGTGGAAAATCAGAATCAGCATGATAATCAAGCGGACGTCCCGGCCGGTGGATCGCGGGCGTCCAGGGTGTAGCGGAAACTCTCCCAAGCTGTTTGTTCGAGTATGGGACATTGTTATCCGGTTCCGCCGGTCCGTGGAATTAGACTTTTGTCGAGCCGGGGACAGGGCAAAAAAAACGGAACCCTGGGGTTCCGTTCTTATCGCTTCGCTGGAAGGCGTTGCTTTCAATCCAGATCGGCGGGATAGACACCGTTCTCGTCGTGCACTTCCTTGCCGCTGAGCGGAGGCGTGAAGGCGCAGGCCACCACCATATCCTCGTTCTCGCCACCGTACAGGTAGTGCTCGTCATGCTGGTCGAGCAGGTAGATGGTGCCGGGCGTCAACTCGTGGACGTCGCCACTGTCGACCATTTCGATTTTGCCCTTGCCGGAAATCACGTACACGGATTCCCAGTGGTTGGCGTATTTGATGTGCGTCTTGGTGCCTTTGAAAATGGTGGTGATATTGAAAGAGTGGCCCATGCCGTCTTCTTTCAGGGACAGGCGCACGGACTGCCAGTTACCGTTCTGCGCTTTCACGCAGCGGTCGGATTTCTCGGCTTCCGCCAGAGTGCGAACGATCATCTACACCTCCAAAAACAGAAAAATAGAAAAACAGGGAAGCCCGGCCGCACGCGACGGCCGGGAAATCGGGAAGGGTTCAGCCCGCCAGGCTGGAAACGGAATTGGCGTCGCCGCGCTTGATGCGGTCTTTCATCACTTCTTCGACGCTTTCCTTGAGCACGTCCATGGCATGGTTGAGCTCGTCTTCGGTAACGGTCAGCGGACACAGGGTTTTGATCACCTGATCGTCGGCGCCGGAGGTCTCGATCACCAGCTTGCGCTTGAATGCGGCTTTGGTGATTTCCTCGGCCATCTCACCGTCACGGCATACCAGGCCCTGCATCATGCCGCGGCCGTTCAGGTAGAACCAGTGGTCGTCGTAACCGGAAGCGATATCGCGGAACCGGTCGGTGATCAGATCACCTTTCTTCTGCACTTCCTTGGCGAAGGTGTCATCGCTCCAGAAGTGTTCCAGCGCCTTGGCGGCGGTGGCGAAGGCCAGGTTGTGACCACGGAAGGTACCGTTGTGCTCGCCGGGTTTCCACTGGTCCAGCTCGGGTTTCAGCAACACCACGGCCAGGGGCAGGCCGTAGCCGCTGAGCGACTTGGACAGGGTGATAATGTCCGGCTTGATGCCGACGTTATCGAAGCTGAAGAAGGTGCCGGTACGGCCGCAACCGGCCTGGATGTCGTCCATGATCAGCAGCATGTCGTGCTTGCGGCAGACGCGTTCGAGATTGCGCAGCCAATCGAAGCTGGCCGCGTTGATGCCGCCCTCGCCCTGCACGGTTTCCACGATCACGGCGGCGGGATGATCCACGCCGCTGGAAGAATCAAGAAGCACCTTGTCCAGATACTCGGTGGTGTCGAACGCATCGCCCAGGTAACCGTCGTAGGGCATCACGCTGACGCCGCCCATGGTCACGCCGGCGGCGCCACGGTGGTGGCTGTTGCCGGTGGCGGACAGCGCGCCCAGGGTGACCCCGTGGAAGCCGTTGGTGAAGCTGATGATGTTCTCGCGGCCTTTGATGTTACGGGCGATCTTCAGGGCCGCTTCCACCGCGTTGGTGCCGGTGGGACCGGGGAACTGAACCACATGGTCCATCTCGCGCGGCTTGAGCACGTAGTCTTCCAGCGCTTGCAGAAAGTCGCGCTTGGCCACGGTGTGCATGTCCAGCCCGTGCACGATGGAGTCGTTCTCGATGTACTCGAGCAGGACCTTTTTCAGCACCGGATTGTTGTGGCCGTAGTTGAGCGTGCCCGCGCCGGCCAGAAAATCCAGGTACTCCTGGCCGTCTTCGTCGTACAGATAGCTGCCCTTGGCTTTCTGGAACACCACCGGGAAGCTGCGTGCGTAGCTTTGAACTTCGGACTCAATGCTGTCAAAAATATCCGTATCCATGGTTCTCTCTACCTCGCTGTGTCTCTTATCAATTCGTTTCAGGCGTCGTCGCGGTTGAACGGGCCAATGCGCAGCAAATGCTCATCATTGTGCTCGCCGGCGAAATGGATGCGTGAGTCGAAGAGGATGAACTCCTCGGTGGGCATCCGGCGCTCGTAGGCGAAGCTGCGGAACATGCCCCAGGACGCTTCGTTGTCCGGGGTGATGGTGGTCTCGATGAACTGAACGTCTTCCGCTTCGTCGCGCTTGATCAGTTCCGCCAGCATACGCTTGGCGAGACCCTTGCCGCGTGCCTTGCCGTGTACCGCTACCTGCCAGACAAACAGCGTGTTCTGCTGCTTGGGCGGGATGTACCCGGAGATGAAGCCCACCAGATCGCCGTCCATCTCCACGGCCACCGAAGTGTCCGCGAAGTGAGTGCACTGCAGCAGATTGCAGTACACGGAGTTTTCATCCAGCGGCTTACATTCCGCGATTAGCTTGTGCACCCGTGGGCCGTCCGGACTTTCGGGCTTGCGGAAAATGATGTCGTCTTTTGTGTCAGCGGAGGATGAATCCGCTTTTTTCGGTTCGTCTGCAGACATGGATGTCACTTCTGGTCGGTTTGGAAAGAAGGGTCGGGTCGCGGCCGGCGGCGCTGGGCCTCGGCGGCGGGCTGGATGCGGTCGATGGCACCCAGATCGAGAACCGGCGAGGCGTCGATATCGCCGGCGTTCATCATTGCGGCCACGCGTTGCAGGGAACTGAGGATCTGGGACTGTTCCCAGTCCTGTAGCCGCGAAAATCGGTCCATGAATTCCTCCTGCAGGGGCGTGGGAGCCCGTTCCATGATATCGCGCCCGGCGGTGGTCAAATAAGCATAGACCCGGCGCTTATCCCGTTCACCCCTTTTCCGTTCGATCAGACCGCGCTTTTCGAGCCGGTCGAGAATGGTGGTGACGGTGGCCTGGCTGACGGATACCTCGGTGGCGATGTCGCCCATGGTCATTTCCCCATGGGCATCGATCGCCTGCAGGATCAGCAACTGCGGGGCGGTGAGCCCGGCCACTTTGCTCAACTTGCGGGAGTAGAGGTCGGTGGCGCGAATAATCTGTCTCAGGGCTATCAACACTTCGTCGTGTTTGGCCATGTGGGTCAATTCTCTGGATAACAAATCAATGTGACTGCTTGGCGACACGGCCGGAAAACCGGGTGGTCCTGGCGCCGTCACTTTGATGTGAAAGTAATATTCACATCGACAATCAGCTCAGGAATCAATTGCACGGCCAAGATATTCCTTGCCATAAGTGGTACGCTAGCTTAGAGATAAAACATTTAGATGTCAAAGTAATTAGCCCTGGGCGAGCCGCCATCCGGCCCGCTGACTAGAGGCTTGCTGCCCGAGGGATGGGATTCATGCTGCTAGCCAGTTTTCTCGGTTTTCTCCTTTTGTTTCTGTTGATCGGCTTTTCATCGGTTCTGGTGCGCTCCAAGGAGCAATCCGACTACCTGCTTGCCGGCAGTTCCGTGCCGCCGTCGCTCACCGGTTTGTCCGCGGTGGCTACCAACAACTCCGGCTTTATGTTCATCGGCGTGATCGGCTATACCTACGCGACCGGCTTACCGGCCTTCACCATGATGGTGGGCTGGATTCTGGGGGACTGGATGGCGGCCACGCTGGTGACGCGAAAGGTCCGCGAGATATCCGAAGCGCGCGGTAGTCTGACCGTTCCCGAGTTGTTGGCGCGTTGGGGCGGCGGCCATTTCCGGATTCTCAAAGTGGTGGCGGCGCTGATCGCGGTGTCGTTGCTGGGGGTTTACGCGGCGGCTCAGTTCAAGGCCGGCGGTAAGGCGCTACAGGCCCTGTTCGGATGGGACCTGCGCGCCGGCGCTATCATTGGCGCGGTGATGGTGCTCTGCTATGGCTTTTCCGGTGGTCTGCGTGCCTCGGTCTGGACCGATGCCGCCCAGTCGGTGGTGATGATCGTCGCCATGACAGTGATGTTGACCGCGGCGGTATTCACAGTTGGCGGCTGGCAGGCCGCCTGGACCGGTCTGCACGACGTCTCGCCAACGTTCTTCCAGTTTTTTCCCGCCGAGTCCGCCGCCAGCGGCCTGACCGGCGCCTTGCTGTTCATGGTCGGCTGGACCTTCGCCGGCGCGGCGGTAATCGGCCAGCCCCATGTGATGATCCGTTTCATGGCGGTCAACGATGTGAAGAGCATCCGTCGGGCGCGTACTTATTACTACCTGTGGTTCGTGGCGTTCTACACCCTGGCGGTGGGCGTGGGCATGATGGCACGTCTGCTGATGGACCAGGGGGCGGTGGATCCGTCGCTGGTGATGCGCGGCGGTGAATTGGATGCGGAATTGGCTCTACCGGTAATGGCGGACGTACTGCTGCATCCGTTGGCCACCGGTCTGGTGCTCGCCGGCCTGTTCGCGGCGACCATTTCCACCGTCGACTCGCTGATCCTAAGCTGCAGTGCCTGTTTGTCCCGGGATTTGATGCCCAGGCGCTGGCACGGCTACGGCACCGCCCGGATCGCGACCCTGGTGGTGGTCGGCGTGTCGCTGATGATTGCTCTGTTCGCCAAGGAAAACGTGTTCACTCTGGTGCTGTTTGCCTGGGGGGTGCTGGGCGCCGCGTTCGGTGGTTTGCTGGTGGTCTATGCCCTTGGCGGCAGGCCCCGTGAACCACTCGCCATCGCCATGATCGTAGTAGCCAGTTCGGTGGCAATTGGCTGGCGCCTGTCCGGTCTAAATGCGACCATATTCGAAGTTTTGCCGGCGCTGGTAAGCGCTTGGCTGGTATACGGCGTAGGCCGGGTGTGCGGATTGTCCGGCCCGGCGAAATAATCGAGGACCGGGTCTTGATGCGAGTAATGCCGTGGCGGCGTTGGCTACTGCTATTTTTGTTGGTGTGCGGCCCCGTGGGAGCGCAGCAGAACGGTGCCGGGGATCCTGCTGAGGGGCCGGTGGAGTCGCAGAGCGAGATCAAGAGGGGGCCGGTGATTTCCCAGTTCCGTGAGAACTGGATTCTCGGCGAATTGCGCAGCCTCCGTCAGGATATGATGGAGTACCGCAACGACATGAACCGGATCGTCACCGACCGGGAATTGGAAGTGGCCGACAAGGCCATGGGCTACGCCACCAACACGGTGACCTATTTCTTCTATCTGATCGCCGGCGCCGCCTCGATTCTGGCGCTGGTGGGCTGGTCGACGATTCGTGACCTCAAGGACAATATCCGGGTCTACGCCGAGAAGGAGATGTCCCGGCTGACCGTGGAGTACGAGTCGCGCCTGGCGGACCTGGAGCAGGAGCTGCGCCGCAAATCGCGCACCATCACCGAAAACCAGGAAGAGATCGAGCGTACCAACGAGATCCACAGCCTGTGGCTGAAAGCCACCAAGGAAACCAGCTACAAAGAGAAGATCGAGCTCTACGACCGGATCCTGGAGCTGCGGCCGGACGACCCGGAGGCGCTGGCCTGGAAAGCCGACGCCGCCCTGGAACTGGGCGAACAGCGCTGGGCGCTGAGCCTGTGTGACCGGGTGCTGGAGGTGGACGAGGACAACGCCCACGCGCTCTACCAGCGCGCCTGCGCCTGGGCCGGACTGGGGGAGACCGAGAACGCCCTGCGCGACCTGCGCCAGGCGGTGGCGATCTCCGAAGCCCTGCGCCAGCACGCCAGGGCCGAGGAAATGTTCGTGCCGCTGCGCGAGATGGAGCGCTTCCAGGAGCTGGTGGGGCGCCCCGAGGACGATGAAGCGGCCCTGTGACGGGGCCCGCCGCCGATAGTCCCGGGCTGTCGCTTTTATCGCCAATCCCGTCGTTCAGGTCTGTCTATTTGCCGGGCGGTTTCTGCTACACTCTGCGCCCCTGAGAGGTCGGGCGGCATCGCCTGGGGAATTGTCTCTGCCTTCACCGGGCAGCGGTCATTCTTCGTCCTTTGCCGTCCCAGCGGAGATTTCCATGAAGCGCGATAGCAGTTCGGAAACCACCAAATCGATGCCCGATGTGGCAACGAACTCCATGGTGGAACACATTCACAGCACCCTGGACTGGGTGGGCATGAGCGAGATCCATCTGCCGGCCCGCATCAGCGACACCCTGGCCGGCGAGCGCCCGGTGAGCACGTCGATCCAGGCCTATGTGAACCTGTCTAACCCGGACGCCAAGGGCATTCACATGTCCCGGCTTTACCTGATGCTGGAGGAAACCTTCGGTGATCACTCGGTAAGCGCCTATTCGATCCGCAAGTTGCTGCAGAACTTCCTCGACTCCCACGACGGGCTCAGCGACCGGGGCTTCGTGCAGTTCGATTTCGAATACTCCATGCGCCGGCCGGCCCTCAAGAGCAGTTATTCGGGCTGGAAAAGCTACCCGGTGACCATCAAGGCGACCCTGGCCCCGGACGGCATGCGCATGGAGCTGGCGGTGGAAGTGCCCTATTCCTCCACCTGCCCGTGCTCCGCGGCGCTGGCCCGGCAGCTGATCCAGGAGCAGTTCCGCAAGGACTTCGAAGGCGAAGACGCCGTCGACATGGAGAAAGTGTTCGAGTGGCTGGGCACCGAGGAAGGCATCATGGCGACGCCGCACAGCCAGCGTTCCGTGGCCCAGGTTCGGGTGCTGCTGGACACCAATTGCGACGAAGCGTTTCCGATCACCGCCCTGATTGATTCCATTGAAGGGGCGCTTAAGACGCCGGTGCAGACCGCCGTGAAGCGCGTCGACGAGCAGGAATTCGCCAAGCTCAACGGCCGAAACCTGATGTTCTGCGAGGATTCCGCGCGGCGCCTGAAGCAGGCGCTGGACGGCCAGTCCTGCTATCAGGATTTCTGGCTGCGGGTGAATCACCTGGAAAGCCTGCACGCGCACAACGCGGTGGCGATCGCCACCAAGGAAGTGGAAGGCGGCTATCTGCCGATTCCCTGACCGCCGTCCATGGCGGTCACCCTTTAGGTCGGAGTGGTTCAGAAGCGCCCGTTCAGGCCCAGGGACAGGTTGGTGACTTCGTCGCCGCCGCTGTCCACCGCGCGCATGTACTCCACGCTGACGAAGACCACATCGGTGAGGCTGACGTCGGCGCCCAGGCCGATTGACAGGCCGGAGTAGTTCTCGCCGTCGGACCCGCCGCCGGCGAGATTCTCGGTGGTTTCCATGCGGGTCACGCCGATCAAACCGTAGGGGCGTACCGGCAGGGTGTTGGGGAACTGGCCACGGAAATAAGCGCCGTAATAGCGGTCGATTTCCACGTCGGTGCCACCGCGCAGCTTGTCGTCGCCCACACCCAGACCCAGGCGCAGCTCGCCGCCGAGGGTTTCATTGCGGTTGATCCAAGTGCCGAATTTGAATTGCAGCGCGGAGGGGTCAGCGCTGCCGCCGTTGTCCGGTTCAATTTCGCTGCTTACAAAGTCGATCCCCGCGAAGCCCGCGGCGCCGGCCGCCATCGGCAGGGCGGTCAGGGGTAGTACGAGGCTCGCGGCCAACAGGAAAGGTTTCATTGCGCACTCCGATTACTGCGGATGGTTTCTAGGGATGCTGTCCGTGAACGCATTGTAGTGAAAAGACACGCGCAAGGCGACGCGCAAAGCCCCGGGCGAGAAGCCCGGGGCGGAGAGGATCAGTGATCGTGGTCGTGGTCTTCGTCGGACTCGTCGTGATCGTGCGCCTCGCCGACCCCGGTCCAGGCCAGCCCGGTGGGCGCGAACGCCAGCGGCAGGGTTTCCAGGCTCAGCGCTTCCAGATCAAGCACATGGATTGCCGGGGCCGCCGGGTCGCTGATGAACGCCTGATCGCCGGCGCCGCTCACCGCCAGCACCGGTTGCGGGCCGCTGGCGGGTACACTGTCGAGTATCGCGACGCTGTCGCGGTGGCTCCAGTCGCTGCTTTCCAGCACGTGCAGGTCGCCGTTGCTATCCAGTATCAGCAGATGCTCGCCGTGCCCGTCGAAGCTCCGGGCCAGCGCGGTGACCGGGTCGCCGCCGCCGTCCACGGCGCCGTTGCGCCAGTCCACTTGCTCGGCGGTGCCGGCTTCCGGATCCAGCGCGTAGAGATTGCCGCTGGGATAGGAGAAGGCGGCGAACTGCGCCACGTCGGCGTGGCCGAGAATCGTGGCCAGACGTTCCGCCACCGCGATCTTACCGTCATGGAAGTGGTCGCCATGGAGTTCGACCACAAGGGCGCCGTCGTTGCAGCCGAACACGGTATGGGTGGCGTTGGAGGCGCCGCCGTGCAGGCCCGGGCAGGCGGTGGCCAACTCGCCCTCATTATGGAAGTGATCACCGTGCAGTTCGAATACGGAGACGCCGTCCGGGGCGCCGCCACTGACCGTGGCGTGGCTGGCCAGCACCAGACCCTCTAGGGGTTCGGCGATGCCATGGTGGGCGGTGTCCAGGGTATGGTGGGCCAGGGCGCCACCACTCTCCAGACTCTCGTCGCTGAACAGGTGGAACTCACTCAGGGTGCCGGCGCCGGCGTCGCCGTCGAAGAACAGGGCGGCCTGCTCGCCGTGGACCCGGTAATGGGTGGGACGCACGCGGTTGAGCGTGAAGGCGAGCATGGACGGGGCTTCCTCGTCCACATGGTCGTCGTGGCGATAAACACCACCGTCCAGGAATTCCACCTGATTGTTGTCCCGTTGAATGATCACCGCATAGCGATGTTCCGGGCTGCTGTACACCGCCGTGGCCGGGTGCACGAGGGCGAAGTCGGCGAGCATGGATTCGCTCTCCAGGTCGTGGACATAGACCCGGGAATTACTGCCGTCGGCATGGGTAAACACCAGCCGACCGGCGCCTTCGATGCCGTGGTGGTGGTCGTGATCGTCTTCGCCGCCGGGCAGTTCGGTACTGCCGGTATCATTGTTACAGGCGGCAAGCAGAACCGACGCGGCCAGCAGGGCGGCTGCGGTGGGGGAAAATGAGCGTTTCATGGGGCTCTCTCCATTGTCTTTTTGCTGTGGATGGTCCGCGTCAAAAGGTCATGCGCACGCCGGCGGTCAGGTTACGACCGGGTTCCGGTACCGTGCGCGCCAGAAACGACGCGTGGTTCCACACTTCCTCGCCGAGCAGGTTGCTGCCGCGCAGGAAGACGCTGTACTGGGGGGTGCCGGTGAAGGTGTAGCTCACCGTGGCGTTGAGCATGTCGTGGCCCGGGGTGCGGGTTTCGAAGCCGGCGATGCGGTCCTGGGCGAACACCCGGTAGAACTCCAGCTCCGCGTCGAAGGCGCGCCAGTAGGTGTTCAGCCGCGCGCCCAGCCGCTGCGCCGGGATGCGCGGCAGCTCGTCGCCGTTGTCCTCGAATTGCGCATAGACCGTGTCGCCGAACGCCGTGGTGGAGAAGCGGTCGGTCCACTGATAGGTGGCTTCCGCTTCGGCGCCGGTGAATTCCACGTCTTCCTGGCTGTACTTGATCAGGCGGAATTCCTCGATCTGGTCCAGGGTGCGGGCGTAGATGTAGTCGTTGAACCGGTTGTGGAACACGCCGATATCAAACGTCAGGTCGCCCCGCACCTTGCGCAGATTCAGACCCACGTTGTGGGAGGTCTCCGTTTCCAGGCCGGCGTTGTTGGCGGCGCCACCGCAGGTGAAGGTGTCGGAGAGCAGGCCACACTCATAGGTGTTGGTGGCCAGGTGCACGCCGCGCGCATAGACTTCCTGGGTCTGCGGCAAACGCTGGGAGCGGGCCAGCGACAACGACACGTTGTAATCGGGTCGAAACGCCCAGGTCAGGGCAGCGGACACCGAGGTGGCGGAATCGCTGACCGAAGGCAGGGGGCGCTCGACGTCGTCCGGGTCCAGGTTCTGGTGCTCGTAACGGGCGCCGGCTTCCAGCTGCCATTGGTCGTTGAAGCGATAGCGCTCCACGGCGAACAGCGCCGCCACCCGGGTGTCGGTCTTCGGCAGCACGGCTTCCGTGCCGGAGGCCTCGATCTGTCCGTCGGTGAACTGGGTGCCGATGGTGCCATGCCATCCCATAATCGGCGCATGCTCCGCTTCCACGCGGGCATCCACGCCACGGTGGCGGAAGGTGGTGCCGATCTCGCCTTCTTCGATCTCGTGGTGACGGTAATCCGTGTGGCTGACACGCACACGCACCGCTTCCACGCCGTCGACGGGCTGGCGGTACTCACCGCGCAGGTCCACCCGGCGGCTGTCCAGGTCGACGAACGGTACTTGTTCCTCGCCGTGCGCATGGTCGTGGTCATCTTCGACGCAATCCAGGTTGGCGCCGTTGGCGGTGCAGCCCTCGAACTCATGGCTGTGGCCCGGCAGCCCGTAAAGGTCGCCCCGGTACGAGTAGGCGATCCCCAGGAACCCCTGGTCGCCGATCCACGACAGCCCGACACTGGCGTTATTGCTCTCCGCCCAGGTGCCGTTGATCTCCGGATCGGTGAAGCCGTTGACCTCATAGTTGTCGGCGTCGCGTCGCGCCCCTTCCACGTGGATGGCGATGTTGTCGCCGGCCCGGGCGGTCAGACCCACGGCGCCGGCCTGTTCGTCGGCCACGGTATTGCCGCGTGCGGAGACGAAGCCCTCCACCGGCCCGTCGGGCATGCGGGTGGGGATTTTGTAATCGAGCACATTGACCACACCGCCGATGGCGCCGCCGCCATACAGCAGGGTCGACGGGCCGCGTAGCACTTCCACCTTGCGCGAGAGCATGGGCTCCACGGTGGTGGCGTGGTCGGGCGAAATCGCCGACATGTCGAACAACCGGGCGCCGTCGGACAGCACACTGACGCGCGGCGCGCTTTGGCCGCGAATCACCGGTCGCCCAGCGCCACCGCCGTAGGGGTCCGAGTGCACCCCGGGTAACCCGTCGAGGGTGCCGCCCAGGGTGGCCTCGCTTTGCTGGAACAGAAGTTGGTCTTCAAGCAGGTCGAAAGAGGCCGGCGTCAGGGCGGCGTCGCTGCCCAGGGGCAAGGCGGACACTTCCACGGCGTCGAGC
>DASUNW010000100.1:0-9005 GCA_036276955.1 Alcanivorax sp.
CGAGAAACAAAACGGGCTCCGTTCAGGAGCCCATCTTTAATTGGTGCCGAGGAGAGGACTTGAACCTCCACGGGGTTGCCCCCACTAGCACCTGAAGCTAGCGTGTCTACCAATTTCACCACCTCGGCTTGTTTCGTTGAATGACCGAATCCGGCCCTTCATCGCGAAAGCGCGTGCATTCTAGTATATGATGCCGGGATGTCAAGCCCGTTCGACGGCGCCAGCCCGGCTTTTGCGTCCGGTTCGATTTCGCCGGCCCCGTGGTGCGTGAGTCCCCTGCTGGGTTATGGTAGCGCCCGCCGGCGCCATACGGCGGGTATATATACATGTATTTTATTAGAGGTTATTGAATGGCATCCAGGAAACGCTATAAGGATCCCCACGCGGACCGGGAGGCGTCGAAGTACGAAAATCCGGTTCCCAGCCGCGAGTTGATCCTGCAGGTCCTCGACGACCAGGGAAAGCCACTCGGCAAGCACGACCTGGCCGGGCTCCTGGACGTGGATGAAGAGGGCGAGGTGGGCCTGGAGCGACGCCTCAAGGCCATGCTGCGCGACGGCCAGCTGGTGGAAAACCGCAACGGCAAGGTGGGCATCGCCTCGCGCATGGATCTGATCGCCGGTCGCGTGCAGGGTCACCGCGACGGTTTCGGCTTTCTGATCGCCGACGAGGCCGGCCGCAAGGACCTGTTCCTGGCGCCCCGCCAGATGGAAAAAGTGATGGACGGCGACCGGGTGCTGGTCAGCACCGCCGGCGTCAACCGCTTCGGCAAGGAAGAAGCGCGCATCGTGGAGATCACCGAGCGCGCCGTCACCGAGATCGTCGGCCGCTATCATCGCGAAGCCGGGGTCAGCTTCATCGAGCCGGAAAACCGCCGCATCACCAAGGAAGTGCTGGTCGAGGATCTCAACGGCATCAAGCCCCAGCACGGCGACCATGTGCGCGCCGAGATCACCCAGTATCCGTCCCGCGACCAGCACGTGCTGGTGCGTTTGACCGAGATCATCGCCACCCCGGATCAGGCCGGCATGGAAGTGGAGGTGGCCCTGCGCCGCTTCGAGATTCCCCACCAGTGGCCCAAGGGCGTGCCCGAGGAAGCCGAGCGCTACGGCGCCGAGGTGCCGCACCCCGCCAAGGCGAACCGGGTGGACCTGCGCGACCTGCCGCTGGTCACCATCGATGACGAAAGCGCCAAGGACTTCGACGACGCCATCTACGTGGAAAGCCGCCAGCGCGGCGGCTGGCGGCTGATCGTGGCGATCGCCGACGTCAGCCACTACGTGCATCCGGGCACCGCCCTGGACAACGAAGCCCACAAGCGCGGTAACTCGGTGTACTTTCCCAACCGGGTGGTGCCGATGCTGCCGGAGGCGCTGTCCAACGGGCTCTGCTCGCTGAACCCGCACGTGGACCGGCTGTGTCTGTACTGCGACATGCTGGTGTCCGCCAACGGCCGTATTTCCCGCTTCGTGTTCCGCGAGGGCGTGATGCGCTCGCGCCACCGCCTCACCTATAACAAGGTGGGCGCGATCATCGAGGAGCCGGAATCCGAGCTCGCCACCAAAACCGCGGAGAGCCTGGACGACGAAACCCTGGACGCGGTGTGGGCGTTCCACGAGATGTACCTGGCCCTGCGCCGCCGCCGTGAGTTGCGCGGCGCCATCGATTTCGAGAGCAACGAAAGCCGCATCCTGTTCGACGAGCAGTCCAAGATCCGCGATATCGTGCCGGTGCAGCGCAACGTGGCCCACGTGATGATCGAGGAGGCGATGCTGGCGGCCAATATCTGCGCCGCCCGCCTGCTGGAAAAAGCCGAACTGCCGGCGCTGTATCGCAACCACGAGCCGCCCAAGGAAGAGCGCCTGACCAACCTGCAGCAGTTCCTGGGCGGGCTGGGGCTGAGCATTCCGTGGTCGGAAGGGCCGATCGGGCCGCAGGTGTTCCAGCAGCTCGGCGAAACCATCGCCGACCGGCCGGACCGCCAGGTGATCCAGACCATGATGCTGCGCACCATGAGTCAGGCCAAGTACGAGGCCAACGTGAAGGGGCACTTCGGGCTGGCCTACAACGCCTATACCCATTTCACCTCGCCGATTCGCCGCTATCCGGACCTTTTGGTGCACCGCGCCATCCGCTATTTGATCCGCAGCGGCGCGGACACGCCCCACGCGGACAACCCGGGCGGCCTGCCGGCGATCCCGCGCGATCATATCCTGCCGTTCAGCCTGAACGACATGATCGCCATGGGCGAGCACTGCTCGATGACCGAGCGGCGCGCCGACGACGCCACCCGCGACGTGGAACAGTGGCTCAAGTGCCAGTACATGGAAGATCACCTGGGCGGTGAGTTCGAGGGCGTGGTCAGCGGCGTGGCCGCCTTCGGCCTGTTCGTGCAGATCAACAACCTGCACATCGACGGCCTGGTGCACGTGGCCAACCTGGACAGCGACTATTACCACTTCGACGACGTCAACATGGCGCTGGTCGGCGAATCCTCCGGGCGCCGCTTCAGCCTCGGCGACGCGGTGACGGTGAAAGTGGCCGGCGTGCACACCGACGAGCGCAAGATCGACCTGGAGCTGATCAGCTCCACGCCGGCGCCGGGCAAGCGCGGCGGACCCAAGCCCAAGGCGGCGGCCAAGAAGGGCGCCCGCAAAGGCGCCAAGAAAGGCAGCGGGCGCAAGAAGCCCGCCGCCAAAGGCGACGGCGAGGGCGCCGGTTCCGAGCGCGAGAAGATCGCGCGCGGTGACATCCCCGGCGACGGCAAGAGCGGTGATGGGGCCAACAAAAGCGGCCAGCGTAAGCCGCGCCGGCGCCGATGAATAAACCGTTCATGTATTCCGGCATCCACGCGGTGGAGTCGCTGTTGCGCCACCGCCCGGAAGGGGTGCTGGAACTGTTCGTGCTGGACACCCGAGCCAAGCGCGGCGACGCCCGGCTGGAAACCCTGATCATCGCGGCCCGGGACCAGGGCATCGCGGTGCAATACAGCCGCCGCGAGTCGCTGGACAAGTTGGCCGGCCCGCAGAATCAGGGCGTGGTGGCCCGCGCCCGGCCGCGCAGCCCCGGCGACGAGCAGGCCCTGGCGGCGCATCTGGACGGCCTGGACCACCCGCCGCTGCTGCTGATTCTGGAAGGCGTCACCGACCCGCATAACCTGGGCGCCTGCCTGCGCAGCGCCGACGCCGCCGGCGTCGATGCGGTGGTGGTGCCGCGCCGCCACGCCGCCGGGCTGACGCCGGTGGCCTGCCGCAGTGCCGCCGGCGCCGCCGAGGCGCTCGCCTATTTCGAGGTGGGCAATCTGGCGCGGGTGCTGGAAATGCTTAAGGATCGCCGCATCCGGGTGGCCGGCACCGCGCTCCACGAGCGCAGCCAGTCGCTGTTCGACTTCCGTCCCGACGCCGCCCTGGCGGTGGTGATGGGCGCCGAGGGCGAGGGGCTGCGGCGCCTGACCCTGGAGCGCTGCGACGATCTGATCGCGATTCCCATGGCCGGGGATGTGCAAAGTCTCAACGTCTCGGTGGCCACCGGGGTGGTGCTGTTCCACATCCGCGCTGCTTGCGGCAACGCCCGGTTCTGAGCTAGACTCCCCGCCCTTCCGTGCCCTCCGGGGTGCGGACTCCTTGCCTCACCGCCTGTCGCGGGAGGCTGCGCAATCCGTAAGGAGCCAACAATGCGTCATTATGAAGTCGTGTTCCTGGTCCACCCGGACCAGAGTGAACAGGTTCCCGCCATGGTCGAGCGCTACAGCGCTATCGTGACCGACGGCAAGGGCACCATCCACCGCCAGGAAGATTGGGGCCGCCGTCAGTTGGCCTACCCGATCAACAAGATTCATAAGGCACACTACGTGCTGATGAATATTGAATGTGACGGCGACACTCTCGAAGAGCTGGAAAACACCTTCCGCTTTAACGATGCCGTTATCCGTCACCTCGTGGTGCGTCGCGAGCGGGCTATCACCGAGCCTTCGCCGCTGTCCAAAGCCAACGAGAAGGAGGAGGCCACCAGCTGATTCCCGGACACAATCACTGCCAACTCACCGGCGTCATCGCCAGCCTGGACAAGGCTGCGGTCACACCGGCCGGCGTTCCCCGCCAGCGTTTCTGGCTGGAGCACCGGTCCCGGCAAGTGGAAGACGGTCAACCCCGTGAAGTCCGAGCCCGCATCGCCATCATTCTGGTCGGCGGCAACGCCAGCCTGATCCAGGGCTTGCGGGAAGGACAAAGCGTCACGGTAACCGGTTTTCTCTGCCAGGCCGGTTACAAGGGCGAAGCCCGGGACCGTTTGCAGTTGATTGCGGAAACACTGGAGCCCCACTAAGGAATCGAGAGGAGTTTTACCCATGGCCCGTTTTTATCGCCGTCGCAAGTTCTGCCGCTTCACCGCGGAAGGTGTCGAGTTCATTGATTTCAAGGATCTGGACACCCTGAAAGCCTACATCACCGAAACCGGCAAGATCGTGCCCAGCCGTATCACCGGCACCAAGGCACGCTATCAGCGTCAACTGGCCTCCGCTGTCAAGCAGGCCCGTTTTCTGGCGTTGCTGCCGTACGCCGACAGCCACGACAATTAAGCCGAGGGGACCGTCATGCAAGTGATCCTGCTGGAAACCATCAAGAACCTGGGTGACCTGGGCTCCGTGGTGGACGTTCGCCCCGGTTACGGTCGTAACTTCCTGATCCCGCAAGGCAAAGCCCTGCCGGCCACGAAGAACAACCTGGCCGAAGTGGAAGAGCGTCGCGCCGACCTGGAGAAACAGGCCGCCGAACTGCTGACCGCCGCCCAGGCGCGTGCCGAGAAGCTCGCCGAAGCCACCATCACCGTGGGCGCCAAGTCCGGTGACGAAGGCAAGCTGTTCGGTTCCGTTGGCACCGCCAACATCGCCGACGCGATCAGCGAGCAGACCGGTGTTCAAGTCGAGAAAGCGGAAGTGAAGCTGCCGCTGGGCGCGATTCGCCAGACCGGCGAGTACGAGATCGACCTGAGCCTGCACGCCGACGTGACCGTCACCGTCAAGCTGACCGTGGTGCCCCAGGCGTAATCCTGGCCGGCACCAAGCGGTTTGCCCCCACGGGGGCACGGTGACAGAATCAGGGCACTGTCCGGCAACGGGCGGTGCCTTTTTCGTTTAACGGACCTGCCATGAACGAACCCCTGAGTCTGGACGATCATCTCCCGGATAACCTGCGTATTCCGCCCCACTCCCAGGAGGCGGAACAAGCCGTGCTGGGGGGGTTGCTACTTAACAACGAAGCCTGGGACGAAGTGGCCGAGCGGGTCGGGCCCAAGGATTTCTACCGCAAGGAACACCGGCTGATCTTCCAGGTGGTCGACCAACTGGTGGAGGAAGAAAAGCCCTGTGACCTGGTGACCGTGTCCCAGGCGCTCACCCACCGTGGCGAGCTGGAAGACGTGGGCGGCATGACCTACCTGTCGGATCTCGCCCGCAACACGCCCAGCGCCGCCAACATCAACGCCTACGCGGACATCGTCCGTGAGCGCAGCATCCTGCGCCAGCTGATCCAGGTGTCCCACGGCATCGCCGAACAGTCCTTCAACCCCAAGGGCACGCCGTCGTTGGAAATTCTCGACGCGGCGGAATCGGCGATCTTCGAAATCGCCGAACAGCAGAAGAAAGGCAGCGGCCCGCAGGACATCAAAACGGTCCTCAAGAAAGCGGTCGACCGTATCGACGAGCTGTACAAGAACAAGAGCGCGCTCACCGGCCTGACCACCGGCTTCGAGGAGCTGGACAAAATGACCGCCGGCTTGCAGCCCTCGGACATGGTGGTGGTCGCCGGGCGGCCGTCCATGGGTAAGACCACTTTCGCCATGAACCTGTGCGAAAACGTGGCGCTCAAGTCGCACAAGCCGGTGCTGGTGTTCTCCATGGAGATGCCCGCCGACGCCATCGTGATGCGGATGCTGTCGTCGCTGGGGCGCATCAATCAGAGCTCGATCCGTTCCGGTCGTCTGAATCAGGACGACTGGCCGCGCATTACTTCGGCGATCCAGATGCTCAGCGAGCAGAAGTTCTTCATCGACGACACCCCGGCGCTCAGCCCTCTGGAATTGCGCACCCGGGCGCGGCGCGTGGCGCGCGAATGCGGCGGCCAGCTGGGCATGATCATGATCGATTACCTGCAATTGATGCAGGTGCCCGGCGCCGACAGCCGCGTCAACGAGATTTCGGAAATCTCGCGCTCGCTGAAGGGCCTGGCCAAGGAATTGAACTGCCCGGTGGTGGCGCTCTCGCAGCTGAACCGCTCACTGGAGCAACGCCCCAACAAGCGCCCGGTGATGTCCGACTTGCGGGAATCCGGGGCCATCGAGCAGGACGCCGACGTGATCATGTTCCTGTATCGCGACGAAGTGTATAACCAGGACACCACCGAAAAAGGCATCGGCGAGGTGATCATCGGCAAGCAGCGGAACGGCCCCATCGGTACCGTGCGCGTGGCGTTCCGGGGCGAGTTCCTGCGCTTCGACGACCTGGCGCCGGAATACTATCAGCAGTACGCCGGCGACGAGTAACCCCTCCATGCGCGGTACCGTTCTGGAAATCCGCCCCCGCGCGCTGACCGACAACGCGCGCCGCGCCCGCGCCCTGGCCAACGGGTCGCGGGTGTTCGCCATGGTCAAAGCCAACGGCTACGGCCATGGTCTGGGGCTGGCCGCCAAGGCCTTCGCCAACGCCGTGGACGGCCTGGGCGTGGCGGTGATCGAAGAGGCCCAGGCCCTGCGCCATCTGGGCCTGGCCCACCCGGTGCTGGTGGCGGAAGGGTTCTTCGACGCCGATGAACTGGCCCTCGCCTCCCGCCTGCACGCGGAGGTGGTGGTGCACTCGCCCTGGCAGGTGGACCTGCTGGCGGCACGCCCGGCGCCGCTGGGGGTTTGGCTCAAGGTCAACACCGGTATGAACCGCCTCGGCATGGCGCCGGACCTGGCCCGTGCCCAGGCGGCGCGGCTGCGGGCGATCCCCGGCGTGCGGCTGCTCGGCGTGATGAGCCATTTCGCCTGCGCCGACGCCGAGGACGACGCGTTCACCGATCATCAACTGGCGATCGCCGACACTCTCGCCAAGGAACTGAACGTGCCGCTCAGCGCCGCCAATTCCGCCGCGCTGATCCGCTACCCCGAGGCCCGCGCCCGGCGCGTCCGGCCCGGCATCATGCTGTACGGGTCGTCGCCGTTCTCCTGGCGCCGCGCCGCCGATCTGTCGCTGGCGGTAACCCAGCGATTCAGCGCCCGGCTGATCGCCATCAACCCGATTCAAGCCGGCGACACCGTCGGCTATGGCGCCACCTGGCGCGCCGAGGCGCCGGGCCGCATCGGCGTGGTGGCGGTGGGCTACGGCGACGGCTACCCGCGCCACGCGCCCAGCGGCACCCCGGTGGCGGTCAACGGCCACCGCACCCGCCTGGTGGGCCGGGTGTCCATGGATATGATCACCGTGGACCTCACCGGCCTGGACGCCCGGGTCGGTGACGCGGTGGAGCTGTGGGGCGATACCGTGGCCGTGGACGAAGTGGCCGCCGCCTGCGGTACCATCAGTTACGAATTGTTCTGCCAGGTCACCGGACGACCGGTGAGGGTCATCGCCGAGTAAGGAGCTTCCGTGGCGAAAAAGAAAACCGCTTTCGTATGCAACGAGTGCGGCGCCGACTTCCCCAAGTGGCAGGGCCAATGCCCGGCCTGCGGCGCCTGGAACACCTTGCAGGAATTCGTGGTCGATCCGGCCTTGCCAAAAAGCCGCTCGGCGGAGCGCAGCGGCTTCAGCGGCCAGCTCTCCGAAGTGCGCCACCTGGATGAAATCGCCCTGGAAGACAGCCCGCGCATCAGCGCCGGCATGGACGAGCTGGACCGCGTTCTGGGCGGCGGCCTGGTGCCGGGCTCGGCGATTCTGCTGGGCGGCCACCCGGGCGCCGGCAAATCCACCCTGCTGCTGCAGGTGCTGTGCCGGCTGGCGGACCGGGAAAAGTGCTTCTACATCACCGGCGAGGAATCCCTGGCCCAGGTGGCGATGCGCGCCGATCGTCTGAAGCTGCCCAAGGAAAAGCTGCGGCTGGCGGCGGAAACCGACGTCGAGCAAATTCTGGAGCTGGCCCGCAAGGAGCAGCCGCGCCTGCTGGTGGTGGATTCGATTCAGGTGATGTATCTGGCCGGGCTGCAATCCGCCCCCGGCAGTGTCGCCCAGGTGCGCGAAGGCGCCGCCGCCTTGACGCGTTTCGCCAAACAGACCGGTACCGTCTTGCTGCTGGTGGGCCATGTCACCAAGGACGGTACCCTGGCCGGCCCCAAGGTGCTGGAACATATGATCGACTGCTCGCTGATGCTGGAAGGCTCCGCCGACGCCCGCTTCCGCACGCTGCGCGGGCTCAAGAACCGCTTCGGCGCGGTCAACGAACTGGGCGTGTTCGCGATGACCGGCGAAGGCCTGAAAGAAGTCAAAAACCCCTCCGCGATCTTCCTCAACCGGGCCGACGACATCGCCCCCGGTTCGCTGGTGACGGTGGTCTGGGAAGGCACCCGGCCCCTGCTGGTGGAGCTGCAGGCGCTGGTCGACGCCAGCCACTTCGGCAACCCCAGGCGGGTGTGCGTGGGTCTGGAAGCCAACCGCCTGGCCATGCTGCTGGCGGTACTGCACCGCCACGGCGGCATCCAGGTCGGTGACCAGGATGTGTTCGCCAATGTGGTGGGCGGCGTTAAAGTGGCGGAGACCGCCGCCGACCTGGCGTTGGTGCTGGCGATCGTGTCCAGCTTCCGGGACCGGCCCCTGGGCCGTGATCTGGTGGTGTTCGGCGAGATCGGCTTGTCCGGCGAGATCCGCCCGGTGCCCCAGGGTCAGGAGCGGCTCTACGAGGCGGTCAAGCACGGCTTCAAGCGCGCCATCATCCCCAAGGCCAACAAGCCACGTCAGTTACCTGACGGGGTGGAAGTGATCGCCGTCAGTACCCTGGCGGAAGCTCTGGAGCAATTATGAAAAAACAATTCGCGGTGAT
>DASUNW010000101.1:0-136935 GCA_036276955.1 Alcanivorax sp.
GAAACAGGGCGCCGACCACGTGGTGGTGTCCACCGACCCGGACCAGATGGCGGCCATGACCGGTAAGCTGGACTTTATCCTCGACACCGTGCCGGTGCGTCATGACCTCAACCCCTACCTGAACGCGCTGCGCTACGACGGCCTGCACATTCTGGTGGGCCTGCTGGACACGGTGGAGCCGCCGGTGCACGCCGGCGCCCTGATCGGTAAACGGCGCATTCTGGCCGGCTCGCTGATCGGCGGCATGCCGGAAACCCAGGAAGTGCTGGATTTTTGCGCCGAGCACGACATCACCTGTGATGTGGAGATGCTCGACATCCACAACATCAACGAGGCCTACCAGCGCATGAAAGCCGGCGACGTGAAGTACCGCTTCGTGATCGATATGGCCACGCTGCACGCCTGACGCTTTGTCGGCTTTCGCTTCGCTTAAGCTGACCTACGGTTCAACACCTCATCAAGCAGGTCGTCCATGGCCGCGAACGCGCGGCGGGCGACCTTGGCGTTGTACATGGCACGGCCCGGCATATCCGCGTTGGGCGCCGTGAACGAATGCACCGCGCCGCCGAAGTGGGTGAGCTGCCAGTCCGCGTCCACCGCATCCATCTCCTTCTTGAACGCCACCAGGGAATCGTCGCTAACCATCGGGTCGTCGGCGCCGTTGAGCACCAGGACCGCGCCTTTGATGGGCCCGGCGGCGGGCCTCGGGGTGTCGAGCAGGCCGTGGAAGCTGATAAAAGCACGCAGGTCCGCCCCCGCGCGGGCCAGCTCCAACACGCAGGCGCCGCCGAAACAGAAGCCGAACGCGGCCAGGCGGTCGGCGGGCACACCGAGGGCGCCGGCTTCCCGGGTCAGCACCGCCACGGCTTCGGCGAGCCGGGCGCGCAGGGCGTCGTTGTCCTCGCGCAGACCGCCCATGGCGGCCATCGCCTGCTCCGGCGTTTGCGGCCGATCGTCCACGCCGAAGGGATCGAGCAGGAAGATCACGCTGTCCTCGTCGAGCAATTGCTCGGCCTGCTTGAGCGCCCGCTCGGTGACACCGAAAAAGTTCGGCGCCATTAGCAGCCCACGGCTGGGGCTGGCCCCGCGCCGGTGCAGCAGATGCCCCTGAAAGGCCTTGCCGTCCACCTGGTAATCCAGCGGTGTGTTGATCATCTCGCTCATGGTCTCTCTCCCGAAGACGGCCGAAAACAGCGCCTTTCACCGTATAGATCCCGTTACATTTGGCAAGCGGCGAACGCGAAAACATCACGGAATCACCCCCTCCGGACGTGGTCTACTGACTGTCATCCGTATGAAGAGGGATTTTTATGAGATATCGCCCGTTAATGCTGATCGCAGGCGCCCTGGCGCTGACACCGCTGACCACCACGGCGGCCCCGCCCCCCTGGGCCGGCGGGCCGAACGCGGCCTCCGACCGGGTCCGCGCCGAAGATCACCGCCAATACCGCGAATTCACCGAGAGGGAACGCCGCGCATTGCGGGAGTTCGGCGCCCGGCAGCGCGCCGGCGACTTGCCGCCGGGTCTGCGGAAAAAAGTCGCCCGCGGCAAGGCCCTGCCGCCCGGCTGGCAGAAAAAGCTGGCCGAGGGCCGGCGATTGCCCGACGACCTCTATTACCAGGGCTACCCGCTGCCGGACTCGGTGTTCCGCACACCGGGCGGGTACTCGGACGTGGTGATCGACAACGAGGTGGTGCGTATCCTCGACGCCACCCAGACCATCATGGACGTATTCCAGCTCAATGACTGAAGCGCCCGCTGCTGCCAACCGGCCTCAAACCGAAGGATTCGCGCTGATTGTGTTAAATAGGAAAAACCCGCGTGCGCTGGTTCACACCTGTACGGCAGAGGGGGAACGACGACCGCGCTAACGCCTCATACTTCACGTTAACGGCGATTCACTCGTCGTTGACCGACGAAGGGCCTGCAGGGAGGGCCAAGGAGCAAGGACGCGCTTCGTCGCCGGCGAAGGGCCGATCAGGAGCGGCCAGGGAAGCAGGACGCGCTTCGCCCGGGCGAGAGTGCCAAAGGATGACGGCTCAATAGCGCAAGGACGCTGATCGCCCCTCGAATTCGGAACAGCGCGGGGAACTTTCCTGCGTAGCGGAACACTAAATCTCTGAAGTCTCCCAGTACAATCAGGCAACCCTCCGGGCGTTCAGCGGCAAGCGAACGCCCTTCTTTTTGTGACCACCATCCCTGGCGGTCATCCTGCGGACCGTCGCTGGCGCGACGTCCAAAATCGCTCCCGGCGATTTTGTATTTCGGCTACTTTTTACCGCCGCCGGGGCCGAAAGGCAGCGGGAAAGCGGTCACGTTACTGCCCGCTTCGGTAATTTTACCTACCCCTTCCTTCTCCACCTCATCAATACGAATGATGGCGTTGACCGGAATAAACGAGCGCTGCACCCCGGCGAACTGGTTTTTGAGCTTCTCCTCCGAGGGATCCACCACCACCTGAGCCCGCTCGCCGAACAAAAATTCCTCCACCTCCAGGAAGCCGTACAGATCGCTTTGGAAGATCTGGCCTACGTAGATTTCGTAGATCTGGCCCTGATTGAGGAAAATAACCCTGTAGATTTGACGGCTTTTCGACATGTCCAAGGATATAACCGAGAGCTGAAAGGGCGCGCAGTCTAGCACAATTCGACCCGGCGGTATCTCCCGAAAGGCCCGTTCCAGGCGGCTTTCCGGCTGGACTTTGCCACCTTGAATGACTAGAGTTACCGCCCACAATGCCGTGGGGCTTTTTGCCGCAGTCCGAACACACGCCTTCCATTCCCTTACTTCCGGTAAGTGATTGTTTTGGCGCGTATTTCCCAAAAAAGCCCGGCGGGCTCGGGGCCGCGCCCTTGGCCGCCCGCTCGCCTCGGGAAGGTTCCGGCGAAGCACCACGACATCATCAGGGTTACCTAGCCCTATTCCTGAAACTCGCTTTCCAGGTGCCGGTGACGGCAAGAATAGGCGCGGCCCCTTCTTCCGGGGGGTTCACGCTGGGGAAAACAGGGAGCTAACGCATGCAGTCAACTCTGTTCCACCGTGCGGCGGTCGGCCTCACTTCGCTGATGATCAGCGGAATGGCCGTGGCCAGCGACTGGACTGAACGTTCCGATCTCAACCTGCGGCCCGGGGTAACCGAGTCCAGTCAGGAAGTCTACGACCTTCATACCACTATCTTGTGGATCGTGACCATTATTGGTCTGCTGGTTTTCGGGCTGATCCTGATCTCCATGATCCGCCACCGCCGGTCCAAGAACCCCACCCCCTCCACTTTCCATGAGAACGTGTTCCTGGAAGTGCTGTGGACGGTGGTGCCCTTCGTGATCCTGATCGCGATGGCGGTACCCGCCACCCGGGTGCTGATCGAGCTGGATGACACCTCGAAGGCGGAGCTCACCGTGAAGGTCACCGGCCACCGCTGGAAGTGGGAATACACCTACCTCACTTACGAAGACGATAACAATATCGGCGTTTCCTATATGTCCAATCTGGCGACGCCGATCGAACAGATCAACAATCCCGTCCTGGAGGGCGGCCTGTTCCCCTACGGCACGGCCAAGGACGCGGTGGGCAGCGATTTCCCAGAAAAAGACAAGAACTACAACTTGAACGCGGACAACCCCTTGGTCCTGCCCTCCGGCCAGAAAGTACGCTTTTTGATTACCTCCTCGGACGTGATTCACTCTTTCTGGATACCGGACTTCGGCGGCAAAAAAGACGCTATTCCAGGCTTCGTCAATGAAACCTGGACGATTGTGCCGGAAGGCAAGGAAGGCACCTACTACGGTCAGTGCGCCGAGCTGTGCGGCAAGAACCACGCCTTCATGCCCATTGAGGCCAAGGTGGTAAGCCAGGACGAGTTCAAGACCTGGCTGGCCGCGAAGAAGGAAGAAGCCGCCGCGGCACCGGATCTGACCCCGTTCGCCGACCTCGATGAGGCCATGGAACTGGGTGAGCAGATCTACGCCGGTACCTGCGCCGTTTGCCACGGCAACAACGGCCAGGGCGGTGTCGGCGTTGCCTTCGCGGGTAGCGATTTCGCCACCAACGAAGAACACCTTGACGAGCACATCGACGTGCTGATCAACGGTCGCGCAGCCATGCCCGCTTTCGGTGCTCAGCTGTCGCCCAGGGAGATCGCCGCCGTGGTTACTTATGAGCGTAACGCTTGGGGTAACGACACCGGTGATTTGATTCAACCCCAAGACGTTCAAGACCACGAGTAGGGAGGGGAGAGCGATGAGTACCGCAGCACACGATGACCATCATCACCACGCCCCCAAAGGCCTGAAGCGCTGGCTGTTCAGCACCAACCACAAGGACATCGGTACCCTGTACCTGTGGTTCAGCTTTGCCATGTTCATGACCGGCGGCCTTCTGGCCATGGTGATCCGTACCGAATTGCTGGAACCGGGCATGCAGTTCGTGGACCCGGAATTCTTTAACCAGATGACCACGGTTCACGGTCTGGCCATGGTATTCGGCGCCGTTATGCCCGGCTTCGTGGGTCTGGCCAACTGGATGATTCCGCTGATGATCGGCGCGCCGGACATGGCGTTGCCGCGAATGAACAACTGGTCCTTCTGGATCCTGCCGTTCGCGTTCCTGATTCTGCTCAGCTCGGTGTTCATGAGCGCCTTTGGCGCCGGTCACCCGGCCGCGCCGAACTTCGGCTGGACGTTCTACGCGCCGCTATCCACCGAGTACGGCCCGCCTTCCACGGACCTGTTTATTCTGTCGGTTCACATGATGGGTATCTCCTCGATCATGGGCGCCATCAATGTGATCGTGACCGTGTTCAACCTGCGCGCTCCCGGCATGACGTTGATGAAGATGCCACTGTTCGTATGGACCTGGCTGATCACCGCCTTCCTGCTGATCGCGGTGATGCCGGTACTGGCCGGCGCGGTGACCATGATGCTCACCGACCGTCACTTCGGCACCAGCTTCTTCAGTGCCGCCGGCGGTGGTGACCCGGTGCTGTTCCAGCATATTTTCTGGTTCTTCGGGCACCCCGAGGTGTACATCATGATTCTGCCGGCGTTCGGCATTATCTCGGCGATCATTCCGACCTTCGCGCGCAAGCCGCTGTTCGGTTACGCCTCCATGGTCTACGCCACCGCCTCCATCGCGCTGCTCAGCTTCGTGGTCTGGGCGCACCACATGTTCACCGTGGGCATGCCCCTGGCCGGCACCCTGTTCTTCATGTACATGACCATGCTGATCTCGGTGCCCACCGGCGTGAAGGTGTTCAACTGGGTGGCCACCATGTGGCGCGGCTCGATGACCTTCGAGTTGCCGATGAAGTGGGCCATCGCTTTCGTGATCCTGTTTACCTGCGGCGGCCTGTCGGGGCTAATGCTGGCGATCACCCCGGTGGACTTCCAGTACCACGACACCTACTTCGTGGTGGCGCACTTCCACTATGTACTGGTGTCCGGCGCGGTGTTCAGCATGTTCGCCGCCGCCTACTACTGGCTGCCCAAGTGGTCCGGCGTGATGCCCAACAAGCTGCTCGGCGAGCTGCACTTCTGGAGTTCCCTGATCTCCGTGAACCTGCTGTTCTTCCCGATGCACTTCGTGGGCCTGGCCGGCATGCCGCGCCGTTACGCCGACTACGCGCTGCAGTTCGCGGACTACAACTTCTGGATCTCGATTGGCGGGTTCTGGTTCGGTCTGTCGCAACTGCTGTTCCTGGCGGTGTGCATTCTGTGCGCCATGAAGAAGGGTGAAAAAGCACCGGCCCGTTCCTGGGAAAGCGCCGAAGGTCTGGAATGGGAGGTGCCGTCACCGGCGCCGTTCCATACCTATGACACCCCGCCGGTAGTGAAGTAACGGAGTTCGGACGGCACCATGAGCGAACAGAACTTGCACCAGCGCAACCAACGCACGCTCAGAAAGCTGCTTATCTGGGCGGTGGCGATGTTCGGTTTCGCCTTCGCGATGGTGCCGTTTTACGATGTGATCTGCGATATCACCGGCCTGAACGGCAAAACATCCACAACGGCGAGCACCGAAGGGCCGTCAAGGGTGGTGGAAGACCGCACCGTCACCGTTGAATTCATCACCCAGCGGGGTGAAGGGGTCAACGGCGATTTCACCGCGGCGACCCGCCGCGTGAAAGTGCATCCCGGAGAGATCACGCTGGTGAACTTTTTCGTCAGCAATCCCAAATCCAGCGACATCATCACGCAAAGCATTCCGTCGGTTTCCCCCGGGGAAGCGGCGCGCTACCTGCACAAAACCCAGTGTTTCTGCTTCGATCAGCAGTCGCTGGCGGCCGGTGAGCGCAAGAAAATGCCGATGATTTTCTACCTGGATCCGGAACTACCGCGTCATATCAATACGCTGACGCTGTCCTACACCATTTTCGACGTCACCGACCGCGTCGCCGCGACGAACAACTAACGGCCGGTTGTACAGGAGACATTTTCAACATGGCAACGGAAAAGTATTACGTACCCGAGAGCAGCCCCTGGCCCCTAGCGGCCTCCGTGGGCCTGTTCCTCACCGCCGTGGGCGGTGCCAACTTCATTCAGCAGGCCACCGACCCGGATACCTTCCAGGGCAGTTGGGGCATGCCGCTGTTCTTCTTCGGCCTGTCCACCCTGCTGTTCATCATCGCCATCTGGTGGCGCGACACCATCAAGGAGTCCGTGGGCGGCCTGCACAGCAACCAGTTGGGTATTTCCTACCGCCAGGGCATGCTGTGGTTCATCTTCTCCGAGGTGATGTTCTTCGGCGCCTTCTTCGGCGCGCTGTTCTACACCCGCTGGCTGGTCGTGCCCTGGCTGGGCGGCGCCGGCAGCAACGCCATGACCCATGAGTTGCTGTGGCCAAGCTTCCAGTCCATGTGGCCGCTGGTAAAAACGCCGGACGGCACCACCACCCAGGCGATGGGCGCTTGGGGCCTGCCGGCGATCAACACCGCCATCCTGTTGATCAGTTCGGTGACCCTGACCATCGCCCACCACGCGTTACTGGAAGGCAAGCGCGGTCGGCTGATCGCGTTCCAGGCCGCCACCGTGCTGCTCGGCGTGATCTTCCTGGGGCTGCAGGTGGAGGAGTATATCCACGCTTACACCGAGATGGGCCTGCGCCTGGACTCCGGCATCTACGGCAGCTTGTTCTTTATGCTGACCGGTTTCCACGGTGCCCATGTGACCATCGGCACCATCTTCCTGTTCGTCACCCTGATGCGCGTCATCAAGGGCCATTTCGACGCGGAAAATAATTTCGCCTGGGAAGCGGGGGCCTGGTACTGGCACTTCGTGGATGTGGTATGGCTGTTCCTGTTCGTGGTGGTGTACTGGCTGTAACCCGCGCCGCACCATCCTGGAAACGAAAAGCCCCGGTCACAAGCCGGGGCTTCTTGTTTATTGCTGCTCGATCGGCTGGCCGCCACGGGTGGTGGGATTGACGTCATGGGGCTGGATCCAGCCCATCAGCATGCTGACCAGAATGAACACGAACACCATCACCGAGAAGCCCACCCGCCAGGCCAGCGCACGCATGGTCTTACCGCTCTTGCCTTCGTTGCGCACCAGCGACATCAAAGCGCGTGCCAACGACACCACCGCGGCGATAAGAAGAACGATTACGATCAGCTTGACCCACCACATAATTCACCTCGACGGAGTACGGTTGTCGGTTACAATACGCGCCCATTGTAGCCACCACCCTCGTGAGTGCACGTAAAGATATGCCAAACCGCAATGCGCGCCGGTCACTGCTGGGACTGGTTTTGACTCTACTGGTCGTCGGTGTTTGCCTGAGCCTGTCCTGGTGGCAGTGGCAGCGCGCCGGAGAAAAGCGCGAGTGGTTGTCCGATCAGGCGGAAAAGACAAACGCGGCTCCGGTGTCGCTGGCGCGCGCGCTCGACCTTGAGGACCCGCAGCATCGTCCGGTACGGGTCAGCGGCGAGTTGGATAACCGGCGTTCGGTGTTGCTGGACAACCGCACCTGGCAAGGCGTGGCCGGGTACTTCCTACTCACCCCATTGCGCACGGATCAAGGCCACTGGGTGCTCATCAACCGGGGCTGGCTGCCGCGCGGCGCGGACCGGGCGCACCTGCCCGAAGTGCCCGCGGTGAATGGCCGGGTGACCCTGACCGGCAACGTCTATCAGCCTTCGGCGCGGACCCTGGTCCTTAAGGACACGCCGCTGCCCGTCAATCAGTGGCCGTTGCGGGTACAAAAGGTGGATTTTGCAGCCATCGGCCATCGACTTGGGGTAGAATTGGCGCCCTTCGAGATCCGGGTGGCCCCCAATCAATCTCTCGCCGACGCCGCGGCGCTGCCGCGACCCTGGCAGAACATCGCAACCCTGATCAGCCCGGAACGCCACCAGGCGTACGCGCTGCAGTGGCTGGGATTGGCAATGGCCGCCCTGATCATGTACCTGATCGCGCTCCTGCGCGGGCGCCGTCGGCACCAACCGGACGCTTGAGCTGATGTCTCCACGCAACAAAAACAGGCTGACCTTGCTGGCCATAGTCGGCCCCTTCGTACTGTTTTTTATCGCCGGCCGCTATTTTGTCGATCCCTGGGAGTTGCCCCGGGAAAACAAGGGAGAGCTGCTGATTCCGCACATCCAGCTGGATACGCTGGCGCTGCGTGACGACAGCGGCGAACCCTACGACGAAAAAGACACCGCCGGCCTATGGACATTGATGTACGTAGCCGGCGCCGGGTGCGACAAGGCCTGCAAGAACGGACTTTATTACCAGATGCGCCAGGTGCGACGGACGCTCGGTGAAAATATGGACCGGCTGCGCCGGGTAATTGTTCACACCGCCCCCGCGAACGCGACGTTGCGTGCCTTTGTCGACGACAACGTGGCCGGCATGGTGGAGGTGTACGGCGATCCGGCCACGGTCCGGGATGCCCTGGCGCCGGCCACCGAACAACCCGTGGGCGATATTTTCGTGGTCAGCCCGGACGGCCAGATATTCCTGCGCTACCCCACTCATGACAGCATGGATGCCACCCTGAAAGAGGCGGAGAACATCCGCCTGGATCTTGAGCGCACCCTGAAAGGCTCCCTGATCTGAGACTCCCTGATCTAAGGTCCCGATAACCATGCATTTGAACGCACAACGTTCCGACCTCACCGAAGCGCCCTCCCGATCACAAGTCTGGATGCGCCGTTTGACGTTGCTGGCCCTGCTGCTGGCCGCCGGGGTGATTATCCTGGGCGCCTGGACCCGGCTCTCCGACGCCGGTCTGGGGTGTCCCGACTGGCCTGGCTGTTACGGCCACCTGGACGTGCGCAAGGCGATCAGCCACGTCACCCAACAGAACCAGCTGGAGCCCGGCACTCTGCGCGCCGCGTACAAGACCGTGCCGGAGATGGTGCATCGCTATTTCGCCTCCGCTCTGGGGCTGATGATCCTGATCATTGCCGCGCTTGGGGTGGTCAACCGCAAGCGCGCCAAACAGCCGGTAAAGCTGCCTCTGTTCCTGGCCGTGCTGGTGATCTTCCAGGGCATTCTCGGCATGTGGACGGTGACCATGGGGCTGCAGCCCACCATCGTGATGCTGCATCTGCTTGGTGGTTTCACCACGTTTACCCTGCTGGCGCTACTGGCGGCGCGCCTTTACCGCTGGCCGAGCTTCCTCAATGATTGCGACGTGCGCAGCATGAAGCCGCTCGCCTCCATCGCCCTGGTGGCGCTGGTGCTGCAGATCGCCCTGGGTGGCTGGACCACCGCCAATTACGCGGCGGTGGTGTGCACCGAGCTGCCGGTGTGCGAGGACGGCTGGACCGAGCACCTGAACTTCGACGACGCCTTCACCTTCTGGGGGCACGAGCACGACCAACCGGACTATGAGTTCGGCGTGCTGCAGAATGACGCCCGCACCACCATCCACGTGATGCATCGCTTCGGCGCGCTGCTTGTGACGGTGCTGGGGCTGTTGCTGGTGGGGCGTATTCTGCTGCGCGCGCGCAGCGTGTTCTTCCGCAACTTCGCCCTGACCATCCTCGGGCTGCTGGCCGTGCAGATCGGTCTGGGAATCAGTAATGTGGTGTTCGCGGTGCCTCTGGCGGTGGCGGTGGCGCACAACTTCGGCGCCGTGGTGTTACTGGTGTCGCTGGTGTTGTTTATCCGCGCCATCAATGTGAAATGCGCCGCCCGCCATCCGCAATCCGAGGAGAGTGCGCTTTGAGCGACGAATCCGCCGTACGCGAACAAAACAACACGCCGCACTGGCGCGACTATCTGGCGCTGACCAAGCCCGGCGTCGTGATGCTGCTGATGGTCACCGCGGTGGCCGGCATGTTCCTGGCCACGGACCCGCCGGGCATGGTGCCGCTATCCACCTTTATTCCGGCCTTCGCCGGTCTGTATCTGGCGATGATGGCGTCGGCGGCGATCAACCAGATCATGGACCAGAAGATCGATGCGATCATGAAGCGCACCGAGAAACGCCCACTGGTGGTCGGCAAGCTGTCGCCGAAGGCCGCGATCACCTTCGCGGTGGCGCTGGCGCTCGCCTCCATGGCGATGCTGTATTTTCTGGTCAACCCACTCACCGCCGGGCTCACCCTGTTCGGCTTTGTCGGTTACGCCTTCGTTTATACCCTGTATCTGAAACGGGCCACCCCGCAGAACATCGTGATCGGCGGCATCGCCGGCGCCATTCCGCCGCTGCTGGGCTGGACCGCTGTCACCAACGAGCTGCACCCCTATGCCTGGCTGCTGGTGCTGATTATCTTTGTCTGGACGCCGCCGCACTTTTGGGCGCTGGCGATCCACCGTGCCGATGAATACGCCAAAGCGGACGTGCCCATGTTGCCGGTGACCCACGGCATCCCGTTTACCCGGGAATCGGTGCTCTACTACACCATCCTGCTGTTCATCTGTTCGTTGTTGCCCTACCTGACCGGCATGAGCGGCCTGATTTATCTGGTCAGCGCGGTGATTCTCAGCGGTATTTTCCTGGTCCACGCGGTGCGTCTGCGCTTCGGCAAGGACCCGAAGCTGCCGATGAAGACCTTCGGCTATTCAATCGTGTACCTGTTCGTGCTGTTCACCGCCCTGCTGGTTGATCACTACATCCCGGTTCACCCACTGGTCGCTTGACGAAAAACCCGCCCCGGTATCCAATCCCATGGCCAATAATTAAAGGGGAAGAGGACCATGGGGACCTGGTTGTTTTTCGGCGTGCTTATCGCCATCGGTGTCGGGCTGGCGGTTATCTACAACCGGCTGGTGAGCCTGAAGAACCGTTTCAAGAACGCCTTCGCGCAGATCGATGTGCAGCTTCAGCGGCGCCACGACCTGATACCCAATCTGGTGGAGACCGCCAAGGCCTATATGGACCATGAGCGGGAAACCCTGTCGCGGGTCACCGAAGCGCGCAACCAGGCCGAGGGCGCACGCCGCGACGCCGCCGCCGACCCCGAGGACGGCGCCGCCATCGGCCGTCTCGGCCAGGCCGAATCCCTGCTTTCCGGTAGCCTGTCGCGATTGCTGGCGGTGAGCGAGAGCTATCCGGACCTCAAGGCCAACCAAACCATGGCCGAGCTGATGGAAGCGCTGAGCAGCACGGAAAACCGCATCGGCTTCGCCCGCCAGGCGTTCAACGACTCGGTGATGAGCTACAACACCTACCGGGAACAGTTTCCCAACAACCTGGTCAGTGGCTTGTTTGGCCCGTTCCGGGAAGCGGAGCTGCTGGAAATCGACGACCCGCAGGCGCGTCAGGCGGTTAACGTCGCCTTCTGAGCGCCGCGCCGATGAACTTCTTCCAACATCAGGACCGTGCCCGGCGGCGCACGCTGCTGCTGGCATTTTACTTCCTGCTCGCCTTGGCCGCCGTGGTCGCCGCCGTCAACCTGACCTGCTGGCTGCTATGGCACTGGTGGCTGGCGCCAGGCCCGGCGGCCGGGCCGTGGTTCGCCAGCGAGGCGTTCTGGTGGATCACCCTGGGCACCCTCGGGCTGTTAGTCACCGGCTCCCTGCGCAAGGCCTGGCAACTGCGCCACGGCGGCGAGGGCCTGGCGGATATGCTCGGCGCCCGCGAGATCGCCAGCCACAGCGACGAACCGGCGGAGCGCCGGCTGCGCAATGTAGTGGAAGAGATGAGTCTGGCCGCCGGCACCATCATGCCGCGCACCTATGTGCTGCCCGGCGAGACCGGCATCAACGCCTTCGTGGCCGGCGCCACGCCGGCACGGGCGGTGCTGGTGGTCACCGAAGGCGCCCTGGCGCAGCTCGATCGGGACGAGCTCCAAGGCGTGGTCGCCCACGAGTTCAGCCATATTCTTAACGGCGACGTCCGCCTCAACCTGCGCCTGATGGCCGCCCTGGCCGGCGTTCTCACGGTGGGCAAACTGGGGGAGTTCTTGATCCATATTTCCCCCGGCGACCGCCGCCGGAGCCGCGGCCTGCCGGTCCTCGCCGGCCTGGTACTGATGACGATCGGCTACGCGGGGCTGTTTTTCGGCCGCCTGATCAAGGCGGCGATTTCCCGGCAGCGGGAACGGCTGGCGGACGCCAGCGCGGTACAGTTCACCCGTCAGCCGGCGGGCCTGGCCGGCGCCTTGATCAAGATCCGCAACGGCAACGGCTCCCACTTGCACAGCGTGCACGCCGAAGACCTGAGCCACATGGGCTTCGCGGAAACCCTGGCGATCCGCCTGCGCCGCCTGCTCGCCACCCACCCGCCACTGGACCGGCGGCTGCACGCCCTGGGCGCGGACTGGGCAGCACGGGCCCGGGTGCGCGCCCGCGCCACGCAGCCGCCGGGGCGCGCCAACGCGCCATCGGAGCGGATCGGCCGACTTGATGACGGCAATCTGGGTTATGCCCGCACCCTGATAGAGGCCCTTCCCGACGGCCTCTATCAGGCGTTGCACGCCCAGGAAGGCGCGGAATGCGTGCTCTACGCCCTGGCGCTGGGCGACACCCGCCCGCCGCCGGCGCTGCGCGCGGGACGCCGCGCCGCCCTGGTGGATCAGGTCAGTGCCCTGGGCACCCGTCTGCGGCTGCCATTGCTCGATCTGGCCCTGGCGACTCTGCGTCAGGCCCAGCCGGGGCGCCGCCCGGTGATTCTCAAACAACTGCGGGCACTCACCCTGCGGCGCCGCGACCACGACCTGCTGTGCTGGGCATTGACCGCCATTGCCGAGCGCCACCTGGGGGCGCCGCATCGCGCTCTGCCCCGGCCGGACATCCACCGCCTGGCGGCGGTGGCCAACGACATCCAGGTGGTGTTTTCCGCACTGGCCTGGGCCGGCGACTCGGCCCGTGGCACCGCCCTCGCCAACTTCCAACGCGCCACCCACGGTCTGCTGCCGGCGGGCCGCCTGCTGCTGGCCCCGGAACGCTGCATGCCGAGCCGCCTGGACCCGGCCATGGCGCGGCTGACGCGGCTCACCCCACTCCTCAAGGCACCGCTGATCGACGCCGCCGCCGACCTGGTACTTGCCGACGGCAAGGTGCAGGTGGCGGAGGCGGAACTGCTGCGGGCCCTGTGCACGCTGCTCGACAGCCCCATGCCGCCGCTCTTTGGCACGCCGACGCGCAGGTCGGGTTAGGCCACTGGCCGTAACCCGACAGACTTTGGGCGCGACGTCTCCAGGGTGATGTCGGGTTACGCTTCGCTAACCCGACCTACCCAACCGCCATGGTTGGTTAGTTTTTAAACTGTGATAGAGTTCACGCTGTCGGCTCTGGGGAGCCGGGGGGAGTGGCGGTTCGGGGGAACCGTCGCGAGGGACACTGGGAGACACACATCAATGGAGATAACCAAGAACAGCCACCGCAACACCTGGCAAGCGGTTCATGAAACCACCCTGGCGATCCGCGAAGGTCGGCTGGATCCGGCGCTTACCGATTGGCTGAGCCGCCAAGGCGTGCGCGTGGAAACCGCCTTGTTCGCCAGCGTGCGCCAGTGCGACCAACGGCTTTATATGGGCACCGCGGTGGACGAAAAGGGCCGGGTTCTTGAGTACCTGGCCAACCTGGATCTTCCGGAGGACGATGCCCTTGACGATGTCACCTCCGAACTGGGGCCCAAGTGTTCCTACCACCACCGCCACGATCCTTGCGACCCGGTCACCATGGCGTTGATGATCCAGCGCGGCCAGGCGCCGGCGCTCGCCTCGCAACCCGCCTAGAGCACCTCCGCGCGGTACGGTAACAGGCCACGCGCTTCCTCGCGGTAGGCGTGCACATGGCGCGCTTCCCGCTGGCAAAAGTCCGCCACCGCATCCTGAAACGCGGGCTCCGCCAGCCAATGCAACGAATAGGTCAGCACTGGTTCGAAGCCACGCAGAATCTTGTGCTCACCCTGCACGCCGGGATCGAATTCCGACAAGCCGCGCTCAATGGCGAATTCAATCCCCTGGTAGTAACAGACCTCGAAGTGCAGCGCGTCATACTCGCGTAAGCTGCCCCAGTAGCGGCCGTACAGTGCCTGATCGTCGTACAGATAGAGACCGGCGGCCACCGGTTCATCGCTGTCGCTGGCCACCACCAGAAGCACCTGGTCCCCCAATTGCTCGGCGAGCCGGCGGAAAAACCCCTCGCTCAGATAGGGCAGTTGCCCGCGCACCAGATAGGTATTGGCGTAGCAGTGAAAAAAGAAACGCCAGCTTTGCGGGTCGATGTCAGCACCGATGAGCCGGGTCACGGTGAGCCCCTGCTCGGCCACGCGCCGCCGTTCGCGGCGCACGCTTTTGCGTTTGCGGGAATTAAAGCCGGCGAGAAACGCCTCGAAGTCCCGATAGCCCCGGTTGAACCAGCGGAAATGGCAGGCCTGCCGCTCCACCAGGGGCAGCTCACGCAACGCCTCCCGCGCGGCCTGATCCGGGAACAACAGATGCCAACCGCTGGCGCCTTGCTCGCGAATCCGCTCGCGCACCCCGTCCCAAAGCTGCCGCGGGCACCAGTCACCGCGCCAGCGCGGGCCGACCACCGGCGTGAACGGAATCGCGGTGATCAGCTTGGGGTAATAGGCCAGCCCGTTACGCTCGTAGGCGTCCGCCCAGGCGAAATCGAACACATACTCGCCGCGCGATCCGTCGCGGGCGTAGATCGGCATCAGGGCGTCGCCGTCGCGCAAGTGACAAGGGCCCCAGCCACGGCTCGGGGTGGCGGCGCCGGTGTCCTGCAGAGCGTTGAGAAAAGCGTCGGTGAGAAAGGGAAACTCCATGGCGACAGGATACTGACCCGGGGGCGGCCAGGCGAGGCCAACGTGAACATGAGATTACCGTGCCGCTTCGTTACAATGGCGACGCGGCGATAATGATAATGCGGGAGCCTCCCGAAGCCGTTCGCCTGTTCGCAGTCTTTTTTCGCGTTACCAACAAGGTCAGTCGATTCAATGAAAGTCTCAAAACCCCTGGCGGCGTTTTACGCTGTGGCCGCCCTTTTGCTTGCGTTACCCGGTGCCTGGCTGCTGTTCGCCCCGCACACCTTCATTCTTTTCGTGCACGGCGGCGATCAAACACTACTGGTCTCTCCCCTGCTCAGTCAGCAAACCGGCCTGGGCCTACTGCTGGCGGCGGCGGTAAACCTGGTCTGCCTGGCCGGTGGCCGTACGCGCAACGCCCTGCACGTGGCGGCGTTTTTCTATCTGGCGGGCCTGGTGGCCAGCCATGGCGCGCCGGTATTCACCCTCGACGGCGCCTGGTTGTGGACACCGGTATTACTCTACCTGCTGCCGCTGGCACCCTGGGGCCGCCTGGCCCGGGACGGCCGCCGCCAGGGTGAAGTGAAGTGGTTCAACCCCAATAAAGGCTTCGGCTTTATTCTCGACGACAAAGGCGAAGAGATTTTCGTGCACTTCAAAGCGGTGCGTAACGGCGGCCGGCGCAGCCTGCGCACCGGCACCCGGGTGCGCTTCGTTACCCGCGACTCCGAGCGCGGCGAACAGGCCGACGACGTGTACATCCAGCAATGACGCTGTCACCGCTCGATTGGGGCGTGCTGCTCGCGTACCTGGCTGTGGTGCTGCTGATCGGGTTTTACTTCGCCCGCCGCAATACCAGCACCGAGGAGTATTTCGTCGGCGGGCGTCGCTTCCGGGGCTGGGTGATCGGCTTGTCCCTGGTGGGCACCTCGATCAGCTCGATCACCTTCCTGGCCTACCCGGCGGACGCCTTCAAAACCGGCTGGTTGCGCTATCTGCCCAACCTGGCATTGCCGGTGGCGCTGTTCGTGGCGGCCTATGTGTTCCTGCCGTTTTTCCGACGCGGCAATATGACCAGCGCCTATGAATTCCTGGAGCAGCGCTTCGGGCCCAGCGTGCGGGTGTACGGCGCGTTGGTGTTCATCCTCGCCCAACTGGTGCGGCTGGCGATGATCCTGTGGCTGCTGTCGCTGCTGATCCAGCAACTGGTGGACGTCACGCCGGCCACCGCGATCATCGGCGCAGGCCTGTTCGTCGGCCTGTATACCATTATCGGCGGCATTGACGCGGTGATCTGGACCGACGTCCTGCAGACCGTGGTGCTGATGATCGGCGGGTTGCTGTGTATCTGGGTGGTGGTGGAAGCGCTGCCCGGCGGCCTCGCCCAAGTGTTCCGGGAAGCCTCGGCGGCGGGCAAGTTCGCCCTCGCGGAGTTTGAAAACGGCGAGCCTCAGGCGGTGCGTTGGCAGCCGTCACTCAGTGAAAAAACGGTCACCATGATGCTGCTGATCGGCCTGACCAATTGGCTGACGGAATACTCCAGCAACCAGAACACGGTGCAGCGCTACTGCGCCTCGCGTTCGATGAAAGAGGCGCGCCGGGGTTTGTGGGTGTATCTGTTTACCGCGCTGCCGGTGTGGGCGTTCTACATGCTGTTGGGCACCGCCCTATGGGTGTTCTTTCAGCATTACCCGGACCCCGTCGCCACGGCCGTGCTCACCGGGGAGGCCCGGGCCGAATCCATCATGCCCTTGTTCATCACCGAGTATCTGCCCTCCGGCATCGCCGGCCTGGTGGTGGCGGCGGCGCTGGCGGCGGCGATGAGCTCGCTGGATTCCAGCATCAACTCGGTGAGCACGGTGTCGATCGTCGACCTTTACCGGCGGCATCTGCGCACCGGCCTGAGCGACCGCCACTACCTGTTGGTGGCGCGCACCGTGGCGGCCCTGGTAACGGTCCTTATGGTTCTCGGTGCGCTGTGGCTCAATGGCGTCGACACTCATACGCTCCAGGACACCTCCACGATTCTGGTGTCACTGTTCGGCGGCGGCATGCTGGGGTTGTATCTGCTCGGCTTCCTGACCCGCGCCGGGGACGCACGCGCCGCCTGGTGCGGCATCGGCATGACGCTGCTGTTTACCGGCTGGACGGTGCTGACCAACAAAGGCCTGATGCCGGCGGCGCTGAGCGCGCCGTTCGATCTCTACTACACTGGTTTGATCGGCAACCTGGTGATGTTCCTGGTCGGCTACGGCATGGCCCGCCTGCTCAACCGCCGCCCGGTGGCCGCGGCCTGAGGCGGGGCCGGAAAGTTCAGGAGCGAGAGCCGGCGGGCTCGGGGGCGGGGTGGTGCGCCTCGCTGGCAGTGCTCGCGGCCTGGCGCCGGGCGTCGCGCACGTCCCGGCGCACCACCAGCCGGTCCCGCACCAGCCAGCCGGTGGCCCAGAACACCAGCCAGGGATCGATCAGATAATCCCACAGATTATCCGAGTGCAGCAGGTTGAAGTAGAACGCCCCCTGGGCCGCGATCAAAACCACGCAGGGCGCGTAGGCGCGATTCAGCCAAGCAAGCAGGCCGATCAGCAGCAGCACGCTGCTGAACAGGGTGTCACCGAACCCCAGCGCGTAGGGATCGGCATAGCTGGACCCCAGACTCATGGGATAGAAGAACAGAGCCAGCGCCACCAGCATCACGCACGCCGCTCGTAACTGCCCCGTCGGCAACCAGTAGCGCCCACTGAGGCGATGCTGGATGGCGACCAGCGCCAGCAACCCCGAGGTGATGCTCAAATGGCTGAGATAACTCATCACCCAGCCGGCCAACCCGATGGGAAACGGCAACAGCGCCCATATCATCAACAACGCCGCCGATCCGGCGCGCACCGGCACCGGCAGACGCACAGTGAAACGCAGCCAGACCGCCGCCAGCACCAGGGCGCAAAGAATGTTGGGAATCATTGGCCGCTCCCCCCCGCGAGGCGTTGATCGGCGGGCAACCAAGCGTGCCGAATCGCCGATTTATTCCAAGTATATAGAATATGAATATCGCCGTTGGCGGCCTGGATCACGTAAGGGTAGTCGTACTGAAACTCGCAGCCTTTCTTCTCGCACTTGTTCCGCGCCACTCTCTGGCGCAGCAGCGAGGGGCTCTCGGTTGCCAGGGTGCCGGCCACCTCTTTGGAGATCATCTCCATGTACCGCGGCTGAGGAATCGTACCTTCCCGCCATTTCTCGCGGTTGTGAAAATAATGCCGGCCCGACCAGGTTTGACCGCTGTCATGGGTTTCACGCATGCAAAGATCGTCGCGCTCTATGGGATTGCAGTTGGCCACCAACAGCCAATGCCCTGGCGACAACACCACGCCACCCACCGCCGACGAGGGGTTCTGCAACTGCGACGGTCGCAACGGCGACCAATCATCACCGCCGTCACGGGTATCGCTGCGGTACAGAACCCCCGGATGGGTATCGGTTTCATTGCGCAGGAAGGCGGTGGCCCGTTTCGGTCCGTCCACCAGAATCAGTGGCTGAATTGCCTTGCGGCCATGCCCGATGCGCTCTTTGTCGACGATGCGGTTGTTCTTGTCCAGGCGCAGTATCTCCCCGAACTTACCCACCATCTCATGGTACACGGGCAGCCCCACGGTGCCGTCCTGATAGTGAATCGGCGGCGTTTTCACCAGAGTGCTGATATTCAGGAACGGTGACGTGACCAGCGCCTCATCGAAACGCCAGGTGGCCCCAAGATCATCGGATTCCATCACCACCAGACGACTGGCCGCCCAGCCGCCGAAGCTGACCGCCACCACGAAAAGGCGCATGCGACCGTCGTCGTCCAGCACCGGCACGGCGTTACCCAACTTGCGCACATGACGCCCCCACTGAAGGCGAATCTGCTCGCGAGTGACGACCCGCTCTTCTTCGCTCCAGGCACCCCGTTGCGGGTCGAAAATCGCCGAGTGAATGGCCACGTCCGGTCCGCCTTCCCGTTTGCCGGCAAACCAAAAGGCGCGCAGCCGACCGTCCGGCAGCGCCACCATGGACGGCGCGTGTACTAACGGCGTCTCGCCGTCGGAGGCGAAACGCATCTGCCATTGACCGCTTAACCGGTCATGGCCGGGGACATAATCCGGCTTGAATTCAGGCTTGGAAACCCGTTCCTGGTGTTCCGGCAGCACCGCCACGAAGCACACCAGCAATAAAGCCCCAAGCAACCAATGAAACACACGTTTTGCCATGGGTCTGCGGCATCCGTTTGTCAAGGTGCGAGGAAAGATGCGGAGTCTAACACCGGCTTGCCAGGATTACCCTCCCCTTGGCGAGGACAAAGGGCAGCGATGATGGCATAATGCATCTACGACTTTCGGGCGATCCTTCTATGCAATCCTCTCTCCGGGCAACTCCTTACCTGTTCCTGCTTGCGGCTCTACTGCTGACCGGCCGCCTGCCGGCCGACAGTGGAGCCTGGCGGCTGGTCAGCGACCGCAACGGCATTCAGGTTTACATGCAACATGGAGACAGGAGCCCGCTGAAAACGTTCCGCGGCGTCACCCGCTTTCCGCTCGTCGATGAGTACGCCCTGGTCGCCCTGCTCAACGACTATCAGGCCTATCCGGACTGGCTGCACTTCGTGGATGGCGCCCGCGAGCTTAGCCGCAGCAACGAGCGGGTGCGCCAACTGCATTTCACCACGCTGTTGCCCTGGCCGCTGGCCGACCGGGAAGCGGTACTGCAAAGCCGGGTCATACAGAGCAACGACCCGGACAATGAAGAAGTGGTGGTGGATCTCAGCAACCGGCCGGATTTACTGCCCCCCGACCCGGATTACGTGCGCTTTCCGCATATGGAGGGAATGCTTCGCTTCCGCCGTGTGGCGCCCGGGCAAGTGGAGGTGGTCTACCAACTGGAGATGAACCCGGGGGGCTACATCCCCGCCTGGCTGGCCAACATCCTACTCCGCGACGCCCCCTACTTTACGCTGGAGCGACTGCGTCGGGTGGTGCATCGCGCCGAGTACCAGGGCCATTACTATGACTGGCTGCAACTGCGCGGCCCGGGCCGCCCGGAACCGCTGGGAAAGGTCACCAAAAACCCCTGATCCCGGGCGTCTCTACGGCCCTTCCTGCCGCTCGCCACGGCGCCGGCCAGCGGCGACGGGGCCAGCATCGACATTATGATTGGCCCCTTTTGCATGTCCGATGCCGCTACACTCCCGTCCATTCAGACGGAATCGGAACAGCAACTATGAAAGACTTCCAGAATAAAGTAGCAGTGATCACCGGCGCGGGCTCCGGTATTGGCCGGGCGCTCGCCCATGATCTGGCGGCCGCCGGTGCCCGGCTGGCACTCAGTGACGTCAATGCGGCCGGCGTGCAGGAAACCGCCGACGCTCTCGGCTTGGGCGGCGACCGCCTGATCACCGAAACCTTCGACGTGGCCGACCGGGAGGCCTTCTATGCCTTCGCCGAGCGGGTCACCGGCCACTTCGGCGCCGCCCATCTGGTGTTCAACAATGCCGGCGTGGCCCTGGGCGCCACCGTGGAAGACATGAGCTACGAGGATTTCGAGTGGCTGATGGGCATCAACTTCTGGGGCGTGGTGTACGGCACCAAGGCGTTCCTTCCGCACTTGAAGACGGCCGGCGAAGGGCATATCGTCAATGTTTCCAGCGTCTTCGGTCTGATTGGCGTGCCCACCCAGTCGGCTTATAATGCCTCCAAATTCGCGGTGCGCGGCTTCACCGAAGCGCTGCGGCAGGAGCTGGAGATGGAAGGCGGCCGGGTATCCTGCACCTCGGTGCATCCGGGCGGCATCAAGACCAATATCGCCCGCAACGCACGCATGGGCGCCGGCGTTGAAAAAATCACCGGCGGCGACGCGGATAAGGCGCGCCGCGATTTTGAGAAGATGTTCCGTACCACACCGGAAGAAGCGTCCCAGACCATTCTCAAGGGCGTGAAAAGCAACAAGCGCCGGGTGCTGATCGGCTCCGACGCACGCGCCATCGACAGCATGCAACGCCTGATGCCTACCGCCTATCAGCGTATTATGGTGGCCGGCCAGAAGATGATGCGGAAATAACCATGAAACCTTTCTCTCAGGCGGCTGAGAACAACAAGACACCGATCCTCGCGGTACTGCGCGACTATCTCACCGTCCCGGGTGACCTGTTGGAGATCGGCGCCGGCACCGGCCAACACGCGGTGTGGCTGGCGCCTTACTTCCCGGACGTGCGCTGGACCCCCAGCGAACAGCCGGAAAATCTGGACGGCCTCGCCCAATGGCTGGCCCAGGCGCCCGGCGACAACCTCACCGATCCACTGGCGTTGAATGTCGAGGGCGACTGGCCGGAGCAGGCCTATCGCTATATTTTCACCGCCAATACCTTCCATATTCTCTCCCGCCCGCAGGTTGAACACTGCATTCATCGGGTCTGCGAGCAATTGCTGCCGGGGGGGCGCTTCCTGGTGTACGGCCCGTTCAATTACCGGGGCACCTACACCAGCGACAGTAATCGTCAGTTCGACCTGTCTCTGAAGGCCCGCGACATCGCCATGGGAATACGCGATCAGGAATGGGTAGTGCGGCGCTTCGCTGAACACGGGCGCGAGCTGCTCGGCGACCACGAGATGCCCGCCAATAACCGGGTTCTGGTGTTCGGCTGAAAGATCGCCCCGAGATTCCTCTGACAGTGCTGCCCGCTTTTTATACACTGGTTCCCTGTTCCCATGGCCGGGGCTTTCCGCAGCACCCAAACCGAGCGAATCCATGCAAAACGAAACCACCAGCGAATGGAGCCTGGCGCACTTCCAGGTTCCGGAAAAAGAGGGCGAGACCCGTTTCCACGATTTTGATCTGGAGCCGGCCTTGATGCGCGGCATCGCGGACGCCGGTTTTCAGTATTGCACGCCGATTCAAGCCCAGGTGCTGACGCACGCGCTGGCCGGCGCCGACGCCATCGGCCGGGCGCAAACCGGCACCGGCAAAACCGCCGCCTTTCTGATCACCATTATCAACGACCTGCTGCGCCACCCGATCACCGTGCCGCGCTACGCTGGGGAGCCGCGGGCGCTGATCGTCGCGCCCACCCGCGAACTAGCGATGCAGATCGAGAAGGACGCCAAGCTGCTGGCCCACCACACCGATCTGCGGGTGATGAGCGTGGTCGGCGGCATGAACTTCACGCGCCAGCAGGAGCGCCTGCAAACCCGCCTGATCGATATCCTGGTGGCCACCCCTGGCCGTCTGCTGGATTTCGCCAAGCGCCGCGACCTGTGGCTGGACCGGGTGGAAGCCCTGGTGCTCGACGAGGCGGACCGGATGCTGGACATGGGTTTTATCCCCGACGTCAAACGCATTGTCGGCATGACCCCTTCCAGCCGCTATCGCCAGACCCAGTTGTTCTCGGCCACCTTCAACGACGACGTGATGAACTTGGCCGGCCGCTGGACAGAGGACGCTCGGGTGGTGGAAATCGAGCCCACCCAGGTAACCACCGACACCGTCGACCAGAAGGTCTACATCACCGCCACCCAGGACAAGTTCAACCTGCTCTACAACCTGATCACCCGGGAGAAGATGGCCAAGGTAATCGTGTTCGCCAACCGGCGCGACATTACCCGGCGCCTCAACGACCGCTTGCACAAGAAAGGCCTGAGCGTCTCGCTAATCTCCGGCGATGTACCGCAAAACCAGCGCATGAAGACCCTGGAGCGGTTCCGTGCCGGCGACCTGCAGGTGCTGATCGCCACCGACGTGGCCGGGCGCGGCATTCATATCGAAGGCGTGTCCCATGTGATCAACTACAACCTGCCGGAAGATCCGGAGGACTACGTCCACCGCATCGGCCGCACCGGGCGCGCCGGCGCCAGCGGCGTATCGATCAGCTTCGCCTGCGAAGACGACGCCTTCCTGTTGCCCCAGCTGGAGCAGGCCATTGGTATGAAACTCGATTGCGTGCATCCGGAGACGGCGCTGGTCGCCGATCAATAGCCCCGGAAGGGAGGAACCCATGGCGGAACGCATCAGCCCCGATGAGGGCCTCATCAAACTGGAAAGCGGCGATACCCTGTTCGTGGATGTCCGCGACCCGACCAGTCACCAGGAAGCCCGCATCCCCGGCTCCCTGCTGCTCAACCAGACCAACCTGGAAGATTTCCTGGCCGCCACCGACCGCCGGCAACCGCTGGTGGTGTACTGCTATCACGGCCATTCCAGCCAGGGCGCCAGCGATTACCTGGCGGACCAGGGCTTCAGCACCGTGGTCAGTCTCGACGGCGGTTTCGAACACTGGCGTCAGGCCCACCCGGAACACATCGACACCGATTAGCACCAGCGCCGGCCCCCGTCGGCTCGATGGCTGCGCCCGGACCGCGCCGACTGGCCCATCATGGGCGTCCATGACATCCCGTCACCAAGAAGAGGACCGCCATGAACGCAGCCCAACTGGCCGACGCGCTCAAACACGCCCATGTGGAACACGCCCGCCTGCGCCTGCAGGAAAAAAGCTACTGGCAACAGCAACTGGATGACGGCGTCAAAGCACTGGGAAAAACACCGGTAGGCGCCCTGGTGGACGCCGACGCACTGGCCAAGGTGGTGGACGACTGGCTGGCCGGCGTGAACACCGCCCAGGGGCTGCGCCCGGTGATCGTCGATGTCAGCGAAGCGATTCTCGAGCGGGCCGGCGACGACCCGGCCACGGTGGGCGAATTGCTCAACGAAGAGCACTTCGAAGCGATCCTGGAGCAAGCCCTGCGTCTTAAGACGCTGCGCGAAAAAGCCATCCACGCCTGCCTGAATCATCCGCTGGTCAGCGACATGGTCAGCGAGATGCTCTACACCGGCATCAAGAATTTTCTGCTGGAAGAAAACGTGCTGGCCAAACTGCCCGGCGTCAGCAGCATGATGAAGCTGGGTCGCAAAAGCGTCGGCAAAGCCATGGGCGGCCTGGAAGACAGCATCCGCGACTACCTGCGCCACAACACCCGCGCCACCCTGAAAACCGGCGAGCAGTGGCTCAACCGCCAGCTCACCGACCAGCGCATCGCCGAACTGGCCCGCGACGGCTATCGGCGTCTGGCGCCGCTCAAACCGGCGGACGTGATCAAGACCGCGCCCAAGGGCCTGGCCGGCGACGTCGCCCTCCACGCCTGCGCCATCGGCGACGAAGCCGCGCGCCTGGACTACAGCCGCCGCCTGGTCGCCGCCGGCATCCACGCGGCGGTGCAATCGCTGCTGGAGAAAGACCTGCCCGCCCTGCTCAAAGCCATGGGCACCACCCCCAAAAAGCGCAGCCAATCCCTGGCGCCGGCCCTCGCCACCGGCGCCGCCGTGCTCGACCAGCAAGGCGTGCTCACGCCCTGGATCGAACAAGCCGTCGCCGACTTCTACGACAGCGACGCCTGCAAGGACGTCCTCGAGAAGGCACTTTCCTGACCAGAGCCGTGGGTCGGGTTACGCTTCGCTAACCCGACCTACAACCAGGTTTCCGCGTACTCCGCCAGGAGTGAGCGGGGCACTCCGTTGAGTTTCACCGAGCCGCCGTAGACAAAGCCCTTGAAACGCTCGGTCATATAGGTCAGCCCGGAACTGGTGGGCGATAGATAGGGCGTATCGATCTGCGCCAAATTGCCCAGACACACCACCTTGGAGCCCTCCCCCGCCCGGGTAATGATCGCCTTCATCTGATGGGGCGTCAGGTTCTGGCTCTCGTCGATCAGAATCAGGGATTTCTGGAAGCTGCGGCCACGGATGTAGTTAAGCGCCTTGAACTGAATGTTGGCGCGCTCTTTCACATACAGAATGCTCCCCGAAGGGTTCTCATCGTTAAGGTGCAGCGCCTCTATGTTGTCGTTGATGGCGCCCAGCCAGGGGTCCATCTTCTCTTCCTCGGTGCCGGGCAGGAAGCCGTGCTCCTCGGCCAGCGGCGGCGTGGAGCGGGTGGCGATGATCTTGTTGAAACGCTTCTGCTCCACGGTCATTTCGATCGCCGCCGCCAGCGCCAGGATGGTTTTCCCGGAGCCCGCCGCGCCGGTGAGCGTCACCAGATGGATATCCGGATCGAGCAGCAGTTGCAGCGCCACCGCTTGTTGAATGTTCATCGGCCGCAGGCCCCAGGCCTGTTGCTCCATTAACGTCTCGGCCTTGTGATGACGCAATGTGACCACGCCGCCTTCGACGCTGAGAATGCGTCCGACGAAACCCTGTTCATCGAGAATGTACTGGTTGGGATAGACCTCCTCGCCGAGGATATCGCCCACCACCAGACCGTGGGGCAGCCGGTGGATGGTTTCCGCGCCCACTTGCTCGGTGTCCACCTCGGTGACCTGATCCCAGAAAGACCCGGGCACCTCGAAATAGCCGCGTGTGAGCTGCTTGATGTCCGACACCAGCTGGTCGTTGTGGTAGTCCTCGGAATCAATGCCGCAGGCGCGCGCCTTGAGGCGCATGTTGATGTCCTTGGTCACCAGCACATAGCGGGTTTCCGGGTCGGCCATCTTCATCGCCATCACGTCATTGATGATGCGGTTGTCGTTGAGATGATCAGGCAACGCCGAGCCGCCGGCGCTGCCGCGCGGCATCAGCACGGTGAGCGTGCCCTGGGTGTAGTTGCCCCGGCCGATGGGGATGCCCGCTTCCACTTCCGCCGGCGTCGCCTGGCCGAGCACCCGGTCGATCTGACGAATGGCGGCGCGGCAATCCGCGGCGGTGTGCGACTTACCGGTTTTCAGGCGGTCCAGTTCCTCCAGCACGGTCATGGGAATCGCCACCCGGTGCTCTTCGAAATTGAGCAGCGAATTGGGATCGTGGATTAGAACATTGGTGTCGAGAACGTAGGTTTTCGGTGTGGCGTCGGGCTGTCCAAAGCGCTGGTCGGATGAGTGGCTGTTGGCGGAAACGGAATGCAAGGTGGCCGCTCGCTCTTCCATGCGTATCCCCTGTGTGCGTGACGTTGGGGCGGCGGAATACGGGCACGAGAGTGACGCCTGCTCCTGCCGCCGTTTACAGTGCTACCGGCGGTTGCTGGTTAGCTTTCAGCTTCGGATCGCGATCACTCCCGCAAGGGCGGGATATAAATTACCATAACCCAGCTTTTTGCGGCTGACAACGAGAGTCGTCAACGAAATTAAGAGAGATCGCAATGTCACAAGATCACCCCGAAGTTCGCATGCCCCCACCGCTGCTGCACCTGGGCGGCCTGCTGATCGGCCATGGCCTCGACCAGGCCCTGAACTGGTCGTTGCCGGCCTTCCCCGGCCGCCAGGGTATCGCCGCCACTCTGGCGCTGATCGCGATCGCGTTGTTGCTCACCGCCCTGCTGCAATTGACGCGGGGCCGCACCACGGTGATGCCGCACCGCGCCGCCCGGGTATTGATCACCGACGGTATCTTCCGGCTCAGCCGTAATCCGATTTATTTGGCGTTCGCGCTGCTTCATCTGGCCTGCGCCCTGAGCCTGGGCAGCCCGGGCATGCTGTTGATGCTGGTGGCGGTGTTGTGGGTCATGCATAGCCACGTAATCGCCGCGGAAGAAACTTTTCACGAACAGAAGTTCGGGGCGCAGTGGCAGGCGTACCGGCAACGGGTACGGCGCTGGCTGTGACGGCGCTATCGGCGTGCCGGTCCCGTTTTAGAAATTGCGGCGGCATCAGCATGCCGTCGAGCAGAGTCATCCGCGTGGAACCGAAATGCCCGGGCACGAAACCGCTCACCCGCACATCCCGGGGCAACCAGCCCAGACGCCGATAAAACTCCGCCACCAATTCCGAGCAGAACCAGCCGCGCCGGTCCGGCGGCCGGGTGAAACCGGTCAGCAAATCGCGGGCGTTGCACCATACATAGTTTTTATAGGGGCGGTGCAGAAGACACGCCACCAGGCGCCGGGCAAGACGCTGGCGCGCCTCGCTCAAAGGCGGGCCGAGGCGGCGGCGCACCGCCACCTCGCCGGCGTAGTTATCGAGTTTGCGCGCCAGCGGCACCAGGGTCACCCCGGCCACCGGCCGCCCCAGATGCAGGTCGGCGGAATCACCGCCGCCGGCGGCTTCCAATACCAGTGGCTCGTCGTAACCCGGCAAGCGCACCACCAGCCCAATGTGGCTCCACGGGCTGCGGGTGAACAGCCGAATCACCGAGCTGGTCGGCCCGCGTCCGGAAAACAGCAACACATCGCCGGTTTCCAGGGACAATAGATTCCGCTCTTGGTCATCGATCACGGCAGCGATCCGCAGGCCAGTCTCGACGGCAAGCTTTGCCGCCCACGGTGACAGTGCGCTGACAGTTTGATCACGCTTGCGTGACCTTGGCGCCGCCGGCGGATTGTCATAAAACCGTGATGCGCGCGCGTTAGTCTGATCGTTCCGACGACGGCCGGACCTATGGAACAACACCTCTACCAGCTACAACGCCACCTGCCCGAGCAACTGCATCTGGACAGCCTGATTCGCCTGGGCGAGCGCCATCTGCGCGTCACCGAGGTACTGACGGTGGCGCAGGGCGAGATGCGCTTGCCGGTGCGGGTCATCGAGATGGGCAGCCAGGCCGCCGGCGCCCCGGCGATCGGCTTTTTCGGCGGGGTGCACGGCGTCGAGCGCATCGGCACCCAGGTGATTTTGTCCTGGCTGCACAGCCTGATTCACCGCCTGCAGTGGGATGACCAACTGCACCGCCGCCTGGAAAACATTCGCCTGGTGTTCATGCCGATGGTCAACCCGGGCGGCGTCTGGCGGCGCACCCGCAGCAACCCCAACGGCGTCGACCTGATGCGCAACGCGCCGGTGGAAGCCGATGGCAAAGTATCGTTTCTGGTCGGCGGCCAGCGCATCAGCCGCCGTCTGCCCTGGTTCCGGGGGCGCGCCGGCGACTCCATGGAAGCGGAGGCCCAAGCGCTGGTTCAGGTGGTGGAAGAAAAACTGCTGCGCGCGCCGGTGTCCTTGAGTCTCGATTGCCACAGCGGCTTCGGCCGGCGTGACCGCATCTGGTGCTGCTACGCGCGCACCCACCAGCCGGTCGCCCACCTGGCCGAGGTCTATCGGCTCAAGCAGGTGCTGGAGTCCACCTACCCGTACCATCATCCCTATCTGATCGAGCCGCAGTCATTGAACTACACCACCCACGGCGACCTCTGGGACTACCTCTACGACCGGGCCCGTGAACGCCATCCGGAAAGGGTATTTCTGCCGTTCACCCTGGAGATGGGCTCCTGGTTGTGGGTGCGCAAGAACCCGCGCCAGATGCTGGATTTCTTCGGCTTCTTCAACCCGGTGATCGGCCACCGCCATCATCGCGTGCTGCGACAGCATCTGCCGTTGCTGGAGTTTCTCACCGCGCTCACCGCCAACGCCGGCAACTGGCTGCCCACCGGCACGCACCGGAAAACACTCACCCGCGAGGCGGTCCGCTACTGGTTCGGCGGCGACCGGGTTTAGTTCTCTGGTGGCCCTATTCTTGCAGCCCTACACTGGCGATATTCATCCAGAGGACCTGTGATTATGAAAAAAACGCCGTTGCTATTGCCCGCCCTGATGCTCGCGGGCTGTCAGATGCTCAACTACCAGGAACCCAGCGGCGCGGACACCGCCACCGTGGTGTTCACCGGCAATGAAGCGGCTCAACCGGTGGTCTGCGTGCCTGGTCGCGGCTTCAAGGACACCAAAACATCCCTGGCGGTGAAGCCCTGGGACACCAACGCGTTCGATGAGCTGTTCAGCGCCATGAGAAAGTCCGAACAGGTGCCGGTCACCGTGGCCGCCGACGGCCAGACCCGCATCGGCGTGGTCTATAACGAGCGTAACGACATGCGCCGTGACCATTGCCGCGTGGCGGTGCAATTCAATGCCCGGGCCGGAGCCCGCTATGTCGCCTACTTTACCCGCAACGAAGCCGGCCAGTGCGGCCTGGAAGTGCGCGGCGAGGAAGGCGTGCAGGCCGACGCGGTACCGGTGGGCTGGGATTGCTCCTGATAAAGGCGCCGTTTTGGTGCACAGCACCGGAATGGCGCATCCAGCCTGAGTGCTTTACCTGATTGGGCCCTTCCCTCTTTATGCCTTCCCTCCCAAACCCCTGATAAATAAGGGGTTTTTTATTTTGGCACGCTCCCTGCTTTATACCGATACGAGCCCCCCAGGCCGGTGCGCCAGGAGCGCACAAACCACAGAACATTTGTTATTTGCAAAGAGGGTTGCACATGAAACACGTATCTGGGATCAAAAAGACCGTTCTGGCCGCCAGCGTGGCCGCCACCATGGCAGCAGGCCTGGCCGCTCCTTCCATTGCCGTGGCTGAAGTGAGCGGCACCGTTGGCGTTTCCAACATGTACTTCTGGCGTGGTCAAGACCTCACCGAGGGCAATGCCCAGGTGTTCGGTAGCCTCGATTACGCCCACTCCACTGGCCTGTACGCTGGCGTATGGGGCAGCTCCGAACTGGGCGGCACCGAGTACGACCTGTACGCCGGTTACGCCGGTTCACTGGGCGACTTCAGCTACGATATCGCCTATGTGGACTACAACTACCCGAACTCGAGCACCTACACTCAGGAAGATTATCGTGATCTGCAGGAAGTAATTCTGAGCCTGGGCTACGCCGGCTTCAGCGCCGCCGGTTACTTCGGCGTGGGCGACTACGGTCGCGGCGACGATTCCGTGGACAATAAAGACAACTACTTCACCGTGGGCTACGGCTACGACAAGTACGGCATCACCGTGGGTACCTGGGACTTCGACGCCGAAGACACCAACTACACTCACGTGGATCTGAGCTACGCGCTCACCGACGAGTTGGGCTTCACCGTCTCCAAAGTGGTTGACGCGGACGACCTGTCCGCGATGGAAGACAACGACGACGCGCTGTTCGTAGTGACCTACGCCCTGTCGTTCTAAAGGCACCAGTACAACGGGGCGGGCACTCTCGCCAGCGGACCGTCACGCCGATCCCGCGACCACTGCGCCAGGCGGGCCGCCTGACGGCGGCGGGCGCCCGGCCAGCCCCCGGCAGTCGGCATGGGCCGGCCCGGCGAGCAGAACGCCGAGCAGCGCCAACGCCGCCACGGCCTGGCTGGGCGTCATCGGTCAGGGCGCGTTGTGACGCACCGGGAAATCGGTGCAGAGATCGTCGTGGTTGGCGAACGTCAGGCACACCTCCACGCTTTCGCCGGCGCGCGGCACCTGGCTGAGCTTCATCAGCATCAGGTGCTTGCCGCCGGGGGCGAAGCGCACGCGGTCACCGGGGTCGAGACGCACGTTTTCCAGGTGCACCATGCGGCGCTGGCCGTCGTCGCTGCGACTGTCATGGAGCATGGCGCCGCCGGCGAAGGCGACATTCGCGCCTTCCAGCTTCACCACCCGGTCGCCGCGATTGCGAATCTCGAAATAGCCGGCCATGGTCGGCGACACCGGCGGCACGGCGCGCAACCAGGCGCCGCTGATTTCCAGGTCGCCGGCGGCGGCCGGCGTGGCCGCCACCGCCAATAAAGCTGCCACGGCAGCGCGTTTAAAGAAGGCTTTGAACATCATTGACTACCTCGTTGATATCGAAGTCCGCCGGGTACAGCTTGCGCACCCGGCCCTGCCGATCTAGTAGGTAAATATAGTCACTGTGGGTGAAATCGTAAGTCTCATCCTGGCCATCCGACTTCAGGAATACCACCCCGTACTGCTCCGCCACCGCTTTGATCTCTTCGACGCTGCCGGTGAGGCCGATCACGTCGGCCTTGAACCAGGGCAGGTACTCGCGCAAATGGGCCGGGGTGTCGCGCTCCGGGTCGAAGGTAATGAACAGCGGCTGCACGGCGCCAGCGTCGCCCTGCTCTTCCAGGTTGCGGTAGACCTGGGCGACGCGGGCCAGCACCGCCGGACAGATGTCCGGGCAGTGGGTGTAGCCGAAAAACAGAATCACCACCCGGTCTTCCAGGGACGACAGCCGGAACGGCTCGCCATGGTGGTCAGTCAGCGTGAAGTCACCGCCAAGGCGGGTGTTCACCGGCAGGTCGCTGCCGGCGCCGTTGTCGCCGCAGCCGGCCAGCGTCACGGCGAGCACCAGCAGCAGGGTCCAGATCCTCGTGTTCATCACCTCTCCCGCGCGCCGGGCGCGCAATTCGATACCGCGCCGTGGCGCGAACGGCGCCGATCATAGCGTTTCGACGGCGCCGGTCCCAGCCCGCCGCCCGCGGCAATTCGCCGCGCCGCCGGGCGGTGGTGTCCAGCGGCGCCTTGCGGCGGTATAATTCGCGCCCGTTTCCAACGCACATGTCCAACAGATAGGGCCGCGCGCAACGCGCCCCAGAGGTCACACCCATGGCACGCAAGCTCTTTATCCAGACCCACGGCTGCCAGATGAACGAGTACGACTCCACCCGCATGGTCGATCTGCTGGAGTCCACCCATAATCTGGAACCCACGGACAATCCGGAAGATGCGGATGTGCTGTTGCTCAATACCTGCTCGATCCGCGAGAAAGCCCAGGAGAAGGTGTTTCATCAACTGGGCCGCTGGAAGCGCCTCAAGGAGCGCAACCCAGCGCTGATCATCGGCGTGGGCGGCTGCGTGGCCAGCCAAGAGGGCGAAGCGATCCGCGAGCGCGCGCCCTATGTAGACGTGGTATTCGGCCCGCAGACCCTGCACCGCCTGCCCGGCCTGATCCAGCAGGCGGCCACCAGCCGCTCGCTGGCCATCGACGTGAGCTTCCCGGAAATCGAGAAGTTCGACAACCTGCCCGAACCCAGCGTGGACGGCCCCAGCGCCTTCGTGTCGATCATGGAAGGCTGCTCCAAGTACTGCACCTTCTGCGTGGTGCCCTACACCCGGGGCGAGGAAGTGAGCCGCCCGGTGCAGCCGGTGCTGGATGAAATCCGCCACCTGGCGGACATGGGCGTGCGCGAAATCAACTTGCTGGGCCAGAACGTCAACGCCTACCGGGGCCAGGGCGCCGGCGGCGAGACGCTGGATCTGGCCGACCTGATTCTGCTGGTCCGCGATATCGACGGCATCGACCGCATCCGCTACACCACCAGCCATCCTGTGGAGTTCTCCGACGCACTGATCCAGGTCTACGAGGACGTGCCGGAGCTGGTCAGCCACTTACACCTGCCGGTGCAGTCCGGCTCCGACCGCATTCTGGCGATGATGAAGCGCAACCATACGGTGCTGGAATACAAGTCCAAGCTGCGCAAGTTACGCCGCATCCGTCCGGACATTTCCTACAGCTCCGACTTTATTATCGGCTTCCCCGGCGAAACCGACGCCGACTTCGAAGCCACCATGAACCTGATCGGCGATATCGGCTTCGACACCTCGTTCAGCTTTATCTACAGCGCGCGCCCGGGCACCCCGGCGGCGGAATTACCCGACGACGTGCCGCTGGCGGTGAAAAAAGAGCGCCTGCGCATTCTGCAGCAGCGCATCAGCCAGAATGCACAGGATATTTCCCGCAAAATGGTGGGCTCCACCCAGCGCATTCTGGTGGACGGCTTCTCCAAGAAGGATCCGGGGCAGCTCAAAGGCCGCACCGAGAACAACCGCGTGGTCAATTTCGCCTGCGACGACATCGATCTGATCGGTGACTTCGTCGACGTGGAGATCGTCGAAGCGCTGCCCAATTCTCTGCGCGGGGGCTTGCCGGTCACCGCCTGAATGTCATATTTACATTCGAAATCATTCTATTCGGCCTGTTTCATTAAACATTCGGTTATATAAACTAGATCGTCCTATCGGCTTCGATCTTTAAGGAATAGCGGACATGCGTGTTTGGCTCTCTCTGATTTTGCTGGCCGTGACCTCCGTGGCCACCGCCCAACAAACCATCCTGAACAGCTCCTACGACGTCGCCCGGGAGCTGTTTCAGACCTACAACCCGAAATTCCAGGCCTACTGGAAAGAGCAGACCGGCAAGGACGTCACCATCCAGCAGTCTCACTCCGGCTCCTCCAAGCAGGCCCGTGCCATCCTCCAGGGGCTGGAAGCGGACGTGGTGACCTTTAATCAGGTGACCGACGTCAATGTGCTGCATGAAAAAGGCGGCCTGATTCCCGAGGACTGGAACAAGCGGCTGCCCAACAACGCCAGCCCCTACTATTCGACCGCGGCGTTTCTGGTTCGCAGCGGTAACCCCAAGAATATCCAGGGCTGGGCCGACCTTGCCAGGGAAGGGGTGGAAGTGGTGTTCCCCAACCCCAAAACCTCCGGTAACGGCCGCTATACCTATCTGGCAGCATGGATGGCCGCGGAAGAGCGCTTTGACGGCGACGAAAAGAAGGTCCGCGATTACATGACCCGCTTCCTGGGCAATGTGGAAGTGTTCGATTCCGGCGGTCGCGGCGCCACCGTGACCTTCGCCGAGCGCGAGATCGGCGACGTGCTGATCAGCTTCGAGTCGGAAGTGAACAACATCCGCAAGCAGTACGGCACCGGCGACTACGAGGTGGTGGTCCCGAAAACCTCAGTGCTGGCGGAATTCCCGGTCAGCGTGGTCGACGAAGTGGTCGACGAGCGTGGCACCCGGAAAGTGGCGACAGCCTACCTGGAGCACCTCTATGACAAAGAGATCCAGCAGTTGCTGACCACCTTCAACTTGCGGGTGCATCACCCGGAAGTGGTGAAAGCCACCGAAGACCAGTTCCCGCCGGTGAAACTGCTGCGGGTGGAGGACTACTTCGGTTCCTGGGAGAACGCCCAGGACATCCACTTCGCCTCCGGCGGTGTGCTGGACAAGCTGCAGGCCCAGGCGCGGGGACGCTAATTTGGCGATCCTGCGCACCCGACACTCGGTACTGCCCGGCTTCACGCTCAGCTTCGCGCTGAGCGTGTTGTTTATTTCGCTGGTGATTCTGGTGCCGCTGTCCGGTCTGGTGCTGCACGTCAGCGAGATGACCTGGGAGCGCTACTGGTCGGTGATCACCAACCCGCGCAGCTTGGCCAGCTTCAAGGTGACCGTGCTGACCGCCGCCGGCGCCAGCGCCATCAACGCGGTGGTGGGCTTGCTGCTGGCCTGGGTGCTGGTGCGCTACCGCTTCCCCGGGCGCCGTATCATGGACGCCCTGGTGGATCTGCCGTTCGCCCTGCCTACCGCCGTGGCCGGCCTTACCCTGTCGGCGCTGTTCGCCGCCAACGGCTGGCTCGGTCAGTGGTTCGCGGCGGTCGGCATCCCGGTCGCCTATACCCCGCTGGGCATCATGATCGCGATGAGTTTCACCAGCCTGCCGTTCGTGGTGCGCGCGGTGCAGCCGGTGCTGGAGGATCTCACCCCGGACGTGGAAGAAGCCGCCGCCACCCTGGGCGCCTCGCCCATGGCGTCGTTCTTCCGGGTGGTGCTGGCGCAACTGATGCCGGCACTGCTCACCGGTACCGCTTTGGCCTTTACCCGCAGCTTGGGCGAGTACGGCGCGGTGATTTTTATCGCCGGCAACATGCCCTACGAAACCGAGATCATCTCACTGCTGGTAAACATTCGCCTGGAAGAGTACGACTTCGCCGCCGCCAGCGCCCTGGCCTCGGTGATCCTGGCCGCCTCCCTGGTGCTGCTGTTCGGCATCCAGATGGTGCAGGGCCGTATGATCCGGCGCTGGCACGGCGGCTGAGCTGCAAGCCAGCGATGGTGGCGGGCGGGCCGTGCCGGTCAAACCCCAAAAGACGATGCAGGATGCAGGATTAAGGATACAAGAGATGACGTGGTGCGAAGCCTCGAACGAGGCACCACCCTCAGCCACCGCCACGATGCGCAGCAAGGGGTCACCCGAATAGCACCGGCCTCGCCCCTGTATCCTGCATCCTGAATCCTGTATCGCCCCACCCCGCCAGCGGCACGGCCCGTCCTCCTGCACGGCCTGCTTGCAGCTTGTGGCTTGCAGCTTGCGGCCCGCCGGGCCGCTAAAGCGCCACGGCGCGGCCGACAAAGAGCACCGGTCCGGTGGGACGATCCTTGGGCGAGCCGCCCGGCGGCTCCAGGGTCAGCTCGAAAAGCTGGCCACTTTCCACACCGCCCACCTGCTCGGCGGGGATCACCAGCGTCCGCCCCGGCTCCACCAGCCCCAGGGAACGGGGGCCTTCGGCGTTATTCTCCAGGGTCCAGAACTGCACGCTGCGGTCGGCGTGGTAATCCGCCTGCTGCGTCAGCGGCGTCAGTTGCAGGTCGCCGTTGTCGGCCACGGTGATCCGCCAGCCCGGCTGGGCCGCTTCACCCGGCGCCTGCAGCACCACGGTGTAGACCGGCGCGGGCTGGCGCAGCGGCCCCACCGCCAGCACCAGCGCCACCAGCAGGGCGGCGCTGGCGAACCGCCAGGCCGGCGCGCTTTGCCACAGGCCGCGCCACCAGGGCACGGCGATCCCGGTTTCGCGGGCCACGCGCCGCCACAGGCCGAGCGGCAGCCGCGCCGGTTCCAGCAGCTCGGCGGCGCCCACCCAGTGTTCACGCCAGTACGCCGCCTGCCGTGCGGCCTGCTCGTCCTCCGCCAGCCAGCGCTCGATCTCCACCGCCTGCTCGCCACGGTGCAGACCCAACACGTACTCGGCGATCAGCAGACGCTGTTCTTCCTGGTGGTCGGGAATCATAGCCGCAGACACTCCTGAAGCCCTTTGAGCCCGGTACGAACCCGGCTTTTGATGGTGCCCAAGGGCACCGCTAATGTTTCGGCGATCTGTTCGTAGGTAAAACCGTGATAGAACGCCATTAATATCGGCCGACGCCGATCGCCCTGCAAACCGCGCAGGCACTCCCGCATGGCGCGCCGCCGGTCGGCCTGCATCGAGCACTGCTCCGGGGTCGGCCCCGGGTCCGGCCAGTCATCGCCGGGCAGCGCCTCGGCGTCGTAACGCCGTGTGCGACGGTGCTGGTTGATCAGCCGGTAGCGCAGCAGGGCGTACAGCCAGGCCCGGGCGCTGCCTTTTTCGGGCCGGAACCGGGCGGCGTTCCGCCACGCTTGCACGAACGTATCCTGCAGCGCCTCTTCCGCCAGACCGGGGTCACCACAGAGCCGGCGCGCCAGCGCCAGCATGCGGGGCGCCTCCATACGGTAGAGCCGCTGAAAGGCCTTGGCGTCGCCGCGGGCACAGGCCAGCAGCCATACCGTGGCTTGCTCCAATTCGTGATTCGACTCGTCCATGGGGGAGTTCCGGCGCGATGTGAATAAAACGCGATCGTCCGCCGCGCCGCGAGAAGGCCGTGTCAATCTCAGGGAGGTATCTTCACCCCACGCTCTACGAAGCCCGTTTTGTGGGAGCTTGCCTGCAAGCAAGAGGCCGGCAAAGCCGGCCGGCAGAATTCCAGAGACGTTGTTGCTCGATTCAGGGAAGGAGCCGCCCTTAAAGGCGGCTCGTGCCGTTTCTTTCTCCGGTGCTATCCGTTTACTGGGGCGCGCGGCCCAGGTAGTCGGCGATCAGTACCACGGATTCCGGCGCCGCCTGGGCGATGGAAGCGTCCGGAGTGATGTCGCCACCGGGGGAGCTGAGGACGTTATCGAAACGCAGCACCTGGCCTTGCGACTTTTCCGCCACATAGAGGTTGGCGCCGTCGAAGGCGATGTCCACCGGGTTGCCGAGCTGGGTGTTGCCGGGCGCGCTGTTGTCCCCGTCGTCGATGCGCACCGCCACGTTGGTGATACCGTCGGCGCTGGCGGCGTTATTCAACACGTACAGCTTGCCGTCGGTGCCGGTGGCGCCGCTGCCCACGTCGGAGACGATCAGTTTGTCGCCGTCCGCCACATGGACGATGCCGTGCAGGTTGGTGGGGGCCGCGAACGCGGTGCCGCCTTCCGCCGGGGTGATGACGCGATCGGCGCCGCCGACGCCCCGGTCGGTGCTCAGGTCATCGAACACCGCCACGGTGCCGTCGGTGAGCGCCACGTACAGGCGGTCGCCGTCCGGGTCGTAGTCGAGGTCCCAGGGTTGGGCAGTCAGGGCGACGTTAAAGATCGGCGCCACATTGCCGTCCACCTGCGCGCCGAACACCCGCACCGAACCCGGCGCGTTGTTTTCGGCGACCAGCACCCAGCCCAGTTGGTCGGCGATGTCGAAGCCCTTGGGCGATACCAGGCCGGTGTTGGCCCCGGCGATCAGGCGGTCACGGCTGACGTTGAAGCTTTCGCCGTCACGATCCACGCCCACCCGGTTAAGCACGCCGATACCGCCGTCATAGGTGATATAGGCATCGCCGGTCTGGTTGACGCTGATGCTTTCGATCAGTTGATCGGAGGTGAAGTCGCGGGTGGCAGCGCTTAGATCGGTGTCGTAGACCAGCACGTCCGGGTTGCCGTCCACGGCGCCCGGGTTGCGGGTCACCATCACACCGTTGATCGCCACGCCGCTGTCTTCCAGATCGGACAGGTCCGGCTGAACCGGGCTGTCCACAATCACGGCCAGGGACTCGGGCTTGGTGCTGTCGACCGTTTTGTCCGGCGCCACATCACCGGAGGGGCCGCTGAACACGCCGCGGTAGACCAGAATGGCGTCGTTGGATTTTTCCGCGATGTAGGCGGTGCCGCCGTCGAGGACCAGATCCACCGGGTTACCCAGCAGGGTGGCCGGGCCGTTCACGGTGCGGGCCGGGGTCACGCTGCCGTTGGCGGTGGAGGCGTTGTCGATCACGTACAGGCGGCCGTCATCGGCGATGGCGGCGTCGCCCACGTCGGTGATCACCAGAGTATCGCTGTCGGCGTGGTAACCGATGCCGTGAATGTTGGAGGTCATGCCGGCGCTGTCCGGCGTGATCACACGGGCGCCGGCAACGCTGAAGTTATTGGCCACATAGTCGTCGGCGACCAACACGGTGCCGTCGGTCATAGCCAGGAACACCCGGTCGGCGGCTTCATCGTAGGCCAGATCCCAGGCGTTGCCGCCGAGCACGGTGGAGGCCAGCGGCGTGGCGCCGGCGCCGGCGGTGGTGCCGTAAATTTCGATGCTGTTGCCGTTAACATTGGCGGCCATGATCAAGCCGGCCCGGTGCGCGATCGCCACGCCTTTCAGATTGGAAGACCCCATGGCGGTAAAGGAGCGGTCCAGGGTCGCCACCGGCCCGGCGCCGTCCTGGCGGTCGAGGAGTTTATGCAGGGTCTGCACGCTGCTGGGCACCGCGGTGTCATTGGCGGCGTGCACATTACCGAGCAAATCCAGCACGATGCCTTCGTTGGCGTCGGCGTTGAAGGTGGACTGCACTTGCAGGTCACTGTCGAGTTGATCGATCCGGCCGACACTGCCGCCGCCATTATGCATCACCAGCAGGGGCGAATCCTGGTTGCCGCCGTTGTTGTTGCCGGGAATAAAACTGCTGCCGCCGTTGCCGCCACAGGCGGCCAGGGTCACGGCCAGCGCCAGCGGCGAGAGCCAGTACAGACCATTGGTATTCACGTTCATGTTCTCTCTCCTTGCTTCATGATGAAGGGGCGGGTCGCCCGAACCGGGAATCGAGATCCCGTAGGGGATACCCGCGCCTGGCCTGCCCGGATGTAGCGGAACGTAATGTTTTGTGGGCATCCGGAGCGTGCCTGGGGAGCAGCTGGAGAGGACCGCGATCTAACGGCATGGCGAAAGGATATAAATGAGCCCTTTATTTTGCCGTTCCGGAATATAGAATCATCACCTTCCGGTAGGCCGACGCCCGCCACTGATTCACGCTACGGAGCCCGCAACCCATGTCGTCCGCGAACCGGCCGCAAAAATGGCATCAATGGACGCTGGTCGCCGCCGCGTTCGCCGCCGTGGTGGTGTTGCTGGTGCTGCCACTGGTGCTGATCTTCGCCGAGGCGTTCGCCCAAGGCGTCGACATGGTGCTGAGCAATCTGACCAGCGACGACATGATCAGCGCCATCCAGCTCACCCTGATCGTGGCGCTGATTACGGTGCCGGTGAATCTGGTGTTCGGGGTATTGCTGGCCTGGTGCGTGACCCGCTATGAATTCCGCGGCCGCAAGCTGCTCAGCACGCTGATCGACATTCCGTTCGCCATGTCCCCGGTGGTGGCCGGTCTTTGCTATCTGGTGGTGTACGGTGCCCAGGGCCTGGTGGGCCAGTGGCTGGACGACCAACTGGACGTACAGTTGATGTTCGCACTCCCGGGCATAGTGATGGTCACCGTGTTCGTCACCTGTCCCTACGTGGCCCGGGTGTTGATCCCCCTGATGCAGTCCCAGGGCACCGAAGAGGAAGAAGCGGCGGTGCTGCTGGGCGCCTCCGGCTGGCAGACGTTCTGGTACGTGACCTTGCCGGGTATCCGCTGGGCCCTGCTCTACGGCGTGGTACTCACCAATGCCCGCGCGGTGGGCGAATTCGGCGCGGTGAGCGTGGTCTCCGGTCTGATCCGCGGCGAGACCCTGACCCTGCCGCTGCTGGTGCAGATGCTCAACGAGGATTACAACACCGTGGGCGCCTTCACCGCCGCCGGCCTGCTGGCGGCCATGGCGCTGGTCACCCTGCTGCTGAAAACGGTGCTGGAATGGCGCCAGAGCAGCAAACTGAACGCCGCCGAAGAGGCCCTGACATGAGTATCCGCGTCGATAGCATCCGCAAGACCTTCGGCGGCTTCGCCGCGCTGGACGATGTTTCCCTGAACGTGCCCCAGGGCGAGCTGGTGGGCCTGCTGGGGCCGTCCGGTTCCGGCAAAACCACCTTGCTGCGCATTATCGCCGGCCTGGAAAAACCGGACCGTGGCCGGGTGCTGTTCAACGAACGGGACGTCACCACCCTGGACGTGCGCCGCCGCAAGGTGGGCTTCGTGTTCCAGCAGTACGCTCTGTTCCGCCACCTCTCCGTGGCCGATAACGTCGCCTTCGGGCTGCGCATGCTGCCGCGCGGCGAGCGCCCCGGCCGCGACGCGGTGCGCGCCCGGGTCCGTGAGCTGCTCGAACTGGTGCAGATGGACACCATGGCCGGCCGCTACCCGGCGCAGCTCTCCGGCGGCCAGAAGCAGCGCGTGGCGCTGGCCCGCGCCCTGGCGCTGGAACCGGAAGTACTGTTGCTGGACGAACCCTTCGGCGCCCTGGACGCCAAGGTACGCAAGGAACTGCGCCGCTGGCTGCGGCATCTGCACGAACAGATTTCGGTGACCAGCATCTTCGTCACCCACGATCAGGAAGAGGCCATGGAAGTGTCCGACCAGGTGGTGGTGATGAGCCAGGGCCATATCGAACAGATCGGCAGCCCGCTGACCGTCTACGAACAGCCGGCCAGCCGCTTCGTGTTCGACTTCCTGGGGCATATCAACGCCCTGGAAGGGCTCTACGACGGCGCCGTCTGGCAGTCCGGCGAGGCGCGCCTGCGCCTGGACACCCACGGCGCCTGCCCCGACGGCGCCCTGACCCTGTACCTGCGCCCCCACGAAGCGACCCTCGCCAAGGCGCCCGCCGACAACGCCCACCTGCCGGTAAAGCTGGCGGCGCGTAGCGTGTTCGGCGGCACCGTCACCCTGGAACTGGAGCCGCGCGGCTGGGGCACCGGCGTGCTGGAGGTGGAGCTGGACCGCGACACCTGGGCGGCCCTGTCGCCGGGCCGCGACGAGACGCTCTACCTGCTGCCGCGCAGCCTGCAGACGGTGACCTGCGACGGCGACCTGGGCCCGCGGGTGGCGCCCGCCTGAGCGGCCCTGTCCGACAACGCGGTCACGGCGCTTGCCCCGACGCCGGGGGCCGGGCTAGAGTGCCGGCTGAGAGGGTTCCCCAGCGGGCCCCTTGAGAGTATTCTGAATTCATCGCCAACTGCCCCAGGGGCCATCTCTCCCAACTTGGACACACCAGCCGCTTCCCAGCAAGTCAGTCTTGAACCCTACGACTCCCGCCGTCTGGCCAGCCTGTGCGGTCGTCTCGACGAGCACATCAAGCAGATCGCCGACCGCCTGCATGTGGACATCCGCAACCGGGGCAACCTGTTTCATCTGTCCGGCGATTCGCGGGCGGTGGAAGCCGCCTCCACGGTGCTCAACGACCTCTACGCCCAGACCGCCGAGACCGAAGACCTGACGCCGGAAATCGTCCACCTGCATCTGCAGCAGTCCGACCTGTCCGAAAAAGTCGACAACACGGTGGCGTTCCCCAGCGACGACGTGGTGATCCGCACCAAGCGCGGCCGCATCAAGCCGCGCGGCGGCCACCAGCGCGAGTATGTAAAAGCGATTCGCCGCTTCGACATCAATTTCGGCATTGGCCCGGCGGGTACCGGCAAAACCTGGCTGGCGGTGGCCTGCGCGGTGGACGCGCTGGAAAAATCCGAGGTGCAGCGCATTCTACTGGTGCGCCCGGCGGTGGAGGCCGGCGAAAAGCTGGGGTTCCTGCCCGGCGATCTGGCGGAAAAGATCGACCCCTATCTGCGGCCGCTCTACGACGCGCTCTATGAAATGCTCGGCTTCGAGAAAGTGGCCAAGCTGATGGACCGGCTGGTGATCGAAGTGGCGCCGCTGGCCTATATGCGCGGGCGCACCCTGAACAACAGCTTCGTGATCCTCGACGAGGCCCAGAACACCACCCCGGAACAGATGAAAATGTTCCTGACCCGCATCGGCTTCGGCTCCAAGGCGGTGATCACCGGCGACGTTACCCAGGTGGACCTGCCGCGCCATCAGAAATCCGGGCTGGTCAACGCCCTGGAAGTGCTGGTCGGCGAAGAGGAAATCGGTGTCACCCGTTTCGACAGCCGCGACGTGGTCCGCCACCCGCTGGTGCAACGCATAGTAGAGGCCTACGACCGTCATGAGCGGGATTCCGACCCCCAACGTTGAAGTCCAGTGGGCCAGTGACGCCCCGGACGCCCCCGACGAAGCCGACTTGCGTGCCTGGGCCGCCACCGCCGTGGCCGTGGCCGGCGGCGCGGTCGGCGACATCACCCTGCGGGTGGTGGACGACGCGGAAATCCAGACCCTGAACCGGGAGTACCGGGGCAAGGACAAGCCCACCAATGTGCTGTCCTTTCCGTTCGAAATGCCCGAGGGGCTGCCCGAGGACGCCTGCGCGCCGCTACTCGGCGACATCGTCATCAGCGCCCCGGTGGTGCACCGCGAGGCCGCCGAGCAGGGCAAGCCCCTGGAGGCCCACTGGGCGCACATGGTGACCCACGGTGTGCTGCATCTGCTCGGCTTTGACCACATCGACGATGACGACGCGGACGCGATGGAAGCCCTGGAAATCCGCGCGCTCGCCGAGCAGGGTTACCCCGATCCCTATACCTTTCCCAACCCAAGCAAGGAGTTGCATCTCTAATGTCGGACGACTATTCCGATAATGGCACCGGCCGAAGTTGGCTGGAGCGCGTCGGCCAGTTTTTCACTTCCACCCCGAATTCCCGGGATGAACTGCTGGACCTGATGCGCTCCATGCGCGACAGCGACATTATTGACGGCGACACCCTGGGCATCATCGAAGGCGCCATCTGCGTCAGTGAAATGCAGGTGCGCGAGATTCTGATCCCGCGTTCGCAGATGGTCAGTATCCGTGCCTCCGATGATCCGCGCGATTTTCTTCCCACCATTATCGACTGCGCCCACAGCCGCTTCCCGGTGCTCGGCGACGACCCGGATGAGATCATCGGCATTCTGCTCGCCAAGGACCTGCTGGCGCTGATCCTGGAACCGGCGCGCATGGAACGCTTCGTGATCAAGGACCATGTGCGCTCGGCGATGGTGGTGCCGGAATCCAAACGGCTGGATTCACTGCTGCGCGAATTCCGCATCACCAAGAATCACATGGCCATCGTGGTCAACGAATACGGCGGCGTGGCCGGCCTGGTGACCATCGAGGACGTGCTGGAACAGATCGTCGGCGAAATCGAGGACGAACACGACATCGAGGACGACGACTACTTGATCAAGGATCTGGAAGGCGACGACTTCACCGTCAAGGCGATCACCCCCATCGACGAATTCAATGAGCACTTCAAAACCCAGTACCGCGACGATGACTTCGACACCATCGGCGGCCTTGTGATGCAGGCCTTCGGCCACCTCCCCCAGCGCGAAGAATCGGTGGATATGGGCAACCTGCGCTTCACCGTGCTCAGCGCCGACGGCCGCACCATCCGTCTTCTGCGGGTGGCACCGCTGGACGCGGACGGCGACACCGATACCACGGACGGCTGATGACGCCGCTGCGCTTTCTGACACGTCGACGCAGTGCCTTTAATCAGGCCACCCGGGGGCTGGACCTCAACCTGAAATCCCGGCTGCACCAGGTGTTCTTCTGGCTGCTGGTACTCACCGCGCTGCACACCACGGCAATGGTGGTGTTCGAGGGGTTGAGCTGGGACGACGCCCTCTGGCTGACCCTCACCACCCTCACGACGGTGGGCTACGGCGACCTGTCGGCGGCCACGCCCGCCGGCCGGCTGACCACCGTCCTGCTGCTCTACGTGGCCGGCATCACCCTGCTGGCGCAGCTCGCCAGCGACTATATCGACCACCGCCTCAAGCGTAAGGAATACATGCTCAAAGGCCGCTGGAGATGGAACATGAAAGACCACCTGCTAATTAATCGTCAACAGCCCCAAGCACAGCCCGGCCTTGTACTTCCAGCGGCTGGCGGAGCAGTTGCACGCCACCGACCAGTTCGCCGAGCTTCCGGTGTTAATCCTCACTGACGCGTTCCCCGACGGCCTGCCCGCTTCGCTGCGCGAACAGGGCGTGGTGCACTACCATGCCGAATCCTCCGACCGGGATGCCCTGGAAGCGGTGGACCCGGACCGCGCCAAGGCCGTTATCGTGCTGGCCCGCGACGAATACAGCCGCATCTCCGACAGCGTCACCCTGGACGTGATCCTGCAGCTCAAGGCGCTCTACGGCGACGCCCTGCCCTACACCGTGGCCGAATGCGTCCACGAGGATAACCGCCGCCGCGCGCTCAGCGTCGGTGCCAACACCACCTTGCGCCCGGTGCGCGCCTACCCGGAAATGCTGGTGCGCTCGTTGGTCGCGCCAGGCACCGAAAAGATATTGGAAAACCTGTTCACCCATCACGACGACCACGCCATGCGCTACGCCGTATCGGTACGCGACCAGCTCTGGGCGGATGTGGCCTGCCGCCTGATGAACGCCGGCCTGGGCACCCTGATGGCCTACGTCGGCGACGACGAAACCGTGGTCTGTCACCCCGCCCACGACCACCGCTTCAGCGCCGACAGCCTGATCCTGATGGTACGCGAGGAAGCGATCCCGTCGGAACGGACGGTGCGCGACTGCCTGGCCGCGATTGGCTAACCCCCCCGTCATGGATTGCCGGCGCCAACTTGCGTATAACGGGGCTTCGCCTCCCGGCCCCTTTTGTCTTTTGCCATCGTGACCCTGCTTATGCGCAATCTGATCCTGGCCCTGATCGCCGGCCTGCTGTTTCCTCTGGCGTTCGCTCCCTACGGTCTTTGGCCGCTGCTGCTGGTGAGCGTGGCGCTGGCCTATTGGGTGCAGGCCAGGGCCGGGTCGGCCAAGGCAGCGCTGCTGAGTGGCTGGGTGTATGGCCTGGGCATGTTCGGGTTCGGCGTTGCCTGGCTGCAGGTGTCGATGACCGACTACGGCCATATGCCGCCGTGGATGGCGGTGCCCGCCACCGCCGCCTTCGCGGCGCTGCTGGCGCTATTCTATGGCCTGGCGTTCTGGCTCACCCGCCGGTTTGGCGGCGGCGGGCTGATGTTTGCCGGCGCCTGGGTGTTGGCGGATTGGTTGCGTGGCTGGGTACTCACCGGCTTTCCCTGGCTGTACGGCGGTTACGCAATGATCGACACGCCACTGGCCGGGCTGGCGCCGCTGGGCGGCATCTGGCTGGTCACCCTGGCGGCGGTGATACTGCCGGTCACCGCGGTGGAGCTGGTGCTGCGCCGGGGCCACACCACCGGCCCGCTGGTGCTTTCCCTGGCGCTGGTCGTGGCGGGCCTGATCGGCGGCCATGTCAGCTTCACCCACGCCGAAGGCGAGCGGCAGCGGGTCGCCCTGGTGCAGGGCAACGTGCCCCAGGACCTGAAATGGCTGGCCACCATGCGCAAGGAAACCCGCCAGATCTACGCCGGCCTCACCGAGGGTCTGCCGAAAGACACCCTCGTGGTGTGGCCGGAATCGGCGATGATCGAGTTCTATCAGGACATCGACGACTTCATGGACAGCCAGGGCGAGGCAGTGGCGGCCAAGGGCGGCGCGCTGATCAGCGGGTTGCCCTGGCGAGATGAAAGCCGCACTCCGACCACCTACCACAACAGCATCGCGGTGGTGGGCACGGACGCCGATGACAGCGTCTATCACAAACAAAAATTGGTGCCGTTCGGCGAGTACGTGCCGCTACAGGGTTTGATTCGTGGCCTGATCCCGTTTTTCGATCTGCCCATGTCGAGCTTTACGCCGGGCGGCCCGCGCCAGCCCAACCTGCAGGCCCTGGACCAGGAGATCGCGCCCTTTATCTGCTACGAGATTCTCTACCCGGGGCTGGTGGCGAGCCGCACCGGCGGCGCCGACGTGCTGCTCACCATCAGCAACGACGCCTGGTTCGGTACCTCCGCCGGGCCCCACCAGCACTTCCAGATGACTCGTCTGCGCGCGCTGGAAACCGGCCGCTGGCTGCTGCGCGGCACCAACAACGGCATCACCGCGGTGGTCAACCACGAGGGCCAGGTGGTGGAACGGCTGCCGCAGTTCGAACGGGACGTGCTGATCTCCGAGTACCAGCCGCGGCGGGGCGAAACGCCCTTCATGCTGGCGGGTGCCTGGCCTACCCTGCTACTGGCGTTGGCCTTCGTGGTGCTGGGCCGGGGCCGCCGGGCGCGCGGTTTACTGGAGTCCTTTTGACAGGCTGTATAATTATATCAACCGCATATAACTTTTAGCGATATGCTTATAACTTGGTTTGACTTTCCCTGACCTCCGCCCTATAACGGGGCCGGCGATCAACCTCGCCCGGCCCCGTTCAGGAGGTCCCTATGTCCGACTACAAACAAGTCACTGCGAACCTGGCCGTGGCACCGCAAATCCGCGCCGAAGACCTGCCGCGGCTGGCCCTAGCCGGGTTCCGCACGCTCATCAACAACCGCCCGGACGGCGAAGACGGCGGCCAGCCGGACAGTGTCGAACTGGAACAGGCGGCTCGCGCCGCCGGACCGAGCTACTACCATCAGCCGGCGGAACCCGACGCCATCAATGACTCCGAAGGGCTGCGCTTCGCGGCGCTGCGGTGGTGTCGCTGATGACGGCGGCCGCCGCCGGCCAGGTGGCCGGGGGCGACAGCGCCGCCTACCTGGCCGCCACCGTGGTGCTGGCGCTGCTCTGCTCGGCGATCAACCATATCGACGCCAGCGCCCTTACCAGGCGCTGGCGACGCTGGACCCGGGGACCACTCGCTGACGTTGTTGTCGGAAAGACCGTGTCGAACGGACCGTGTCGGCTACCAAAAATAACGCAGGCAGTACCAGACCAGCGCCGCCCACTCCCGCCAGATCACCGGCAGTTGCGAGAGCGCCCCGGCGGAGGGGGCCCAGGCGGGCCTGGGCAGGGATTCCAGCGCCACCGCCTCGACCCGCAGCCCGTGGCGCTGGAAACAAAGTATCGCTCTGGGCATGTGGGCGCGGTCGGTGACCAGCACCACCGCATCCACCCCCAGGGGGCGCAATAGCGCGGCGGTGTTGCGGGCGTTTTCCCAGGTGCTGCGGCTGCTCGGCTCAATGCGGGTGCGCGCATCCGGCCATACCCGCAACACCTCCTGTTCCATCATCGCCGCCTCGGAATCGGCGGGGTCGGCGGGCACCCGGTCCTCGGCGCCGCCGCTGAGCACGATCGGCAGGTCGCGCTGCCAGGCCTCGCGCAGCCCGGCCTGGACACGCCGCAGACCGGTGGGGGTTAGCCGGTAGCCCTGGCCGTCGCGCTGACGGCCGGCGCCCAACACCACCACGGCGCCGGGGCGCGCGCCGGGTTCCTTCGCCGGCAGCGGCGGGTAGAACTGCCGCACCACCGCCGGCAGCGTGGCGCCGATCAACACCAGCGCCAGGGCGGCGGTGATCAACATACCGCGCATCCGCTGTCTGCCCGCCTTATGCTCATGTATCCTATGGCCCTTCCACTTTTTGTTCGCGACACCCGACCCCAAGAGAGCCGATGGACGCACAGTATCGCCCCGACCAGGTAGAACGGGAAGCCCAGCAACACTGGCAGGACTCCCGCAGTTTCAAAGTCACCGAGCAGCCCGGTAAAGAAACCTTCTATTGCCTGAGCATGTTCCCCTACCCGTCCGGCCGGCTACATATGGGCCATGTGCGCAACTACACCATCGGCGACGTGATCAGCCGGTATCAGCGGATGCTGGGCAAGAACGTGCTGCAGCCGATGGGCTGGGACGCCTTCGGCCTGCCGGCGGAGAACGCGGCGATCAAGAATAAGAGCGCCCCCGCCGCCTGGACCTACGAAAACATCGACTACATGCGCGCCCAGCTGCAACGGCTCGGGTTCGGCTACGACTGGGATCGCGAGCTGGCCACCTGCCGGCCCGACTACTACCGCTGGGAACAGTGGTTCTTCACCAAGCTCTACGAAAAGGGCCTGGTGTATAAAAAGATGTCCACGGTGAACTGGGACCCGGTGGATCAGACCGTGCTCGCCAACGAGCAGGTCATCGAAGGCCGCGGCTGGCGCTCCGGCGCGCTGGTGGAACGCAAGGACATCCCCCAGTGGTTCGTGAAAATCACCGCCTACGCGGACGAACTGCTCAACGACCTGGACCAGTTGGACGGCTGGCCGGAGCAGGTCAAGGCGATGCAGAAGAACTGGATCGGCCGCTCCGAAGGCGTGGAACTGGACTTCGCCATCGAAGGCCCGCAGGGCAACGAGCTGCTGCGCGTCTACACCACCCGCCCGGACACCCTGATGGGGGTCAGCTATATGGCGGTGGCCGCCGGCCATCCGCTGGCCCAGGCCGCCGCCGAGCGCGACCCGGAAGTGGCCGCCTTCGTGGAAGAGTGCCAGCGCGCCGGTGTGGCGGAAGCGGATATCGCCACCATGGAAAAGAAAGGCATTTTCACCGGCGTCCATGCGCGGCATCCGATCAGCGGCGAAGAAGTGCCGGTGTGGGTCGCCAACTTCGTGCTGATGAGCTACGGCACCGGCGCGGTAATGGCGGTGCCCGCCCACGACCAGCGCGATTTCGAGTTCGCCCACAAGTACGGCCTGCCGATTAACCAGGTGATCGAGCCCGCCGACGGCGAGACCCTCGACCTGGACAACGAAGCCTTCACCGCCAAGGGCACGCTGGTGAACAGCGGTGAATTCGATGGCCTCACGTCCGAGCAGGCCTTCAACGCCATCGCCGCCTGGCTGTCCGAGCGCGGCCTGGGCGAGAAAAAGGTCAATTACCGGCTGCGCGACTGGGGCGTGTCCCGCCAGCGCTACTGGGGCGCCCCCATCCCTATGCTTACGCTGGAAGACGGCAGCCAGGTGCCGGTGCCCGAGGATCAGCTGCCCGTGGCGCTGCCCGAAGAGGTGGAAATGGACGGCGTGGTGTCGCCGATCAAGGCCGACCCGGAGTGGGCGAAAGCCACTTATCAGGGCCAGCCCGCGACCCGCGAAACCGACACCTTCGACACCTTTATGGAGTCGAGCTGGTACTACGCCCGCTTCACCTGCCCGGACGAAGACCAGGCAATGCTGGACCCGGCCCGCGCCAACTACTGGCTGCCGGTGGACCAGTACGTCGGCGGCATCGAACACGCCATCCTGCACCTGCTGTACGCGCGCTTCTTCCACAAGCTGCTGCGCGACACCGGGCTGGTGGACTCCGACGAGCCGTTCAAACGGTTGCTGTGCCAGGGCATGGTGCTTAAGGACGGCGCCAAAATGTCCAAGTCCAAGGGCAATACCGTGGACCCGCAGCGGATGATCGAGGAATTCGGCGCCGACACCGTGCGCCTGTTCATGATGTTCGCGGCGCCGCCGGAACAGTCCCTGGAATGGAACGACTCCGGCGTGGAAGGCGCCCACCGTTTCCTCAAGCGGCTGTGGCGGCTGGTGGCCGAGCACGTCGAAGACGGCCCGGCGCCGGCGCTGGACCCGGCCGCCCTGGACGACAACGGCAAGGCCCTGCGCCGCAAGACCCACGAGACCATCCAGAAGGTCAGCGACGACTTCAGCCGCCGCTACACCTTCAATACCGCCATCGCCGCGGTGATGGAACTGAGCAACGACATCAGCCGCGCGTTCAATGACGGCGGCAACGAAGGCCCGGCCCGCGCGGTGCGCCAGGAAGCCCTGGAAGCCGCGGTGCTGCTGCTGTCGCCGATCGTGCCCCACGCCGCCCACGCTCTTTGGCGGGCCCTGGGCCACGACCAGGCGGTGCTCGACGCCCCCTGGCCGGCGGTGGACGACAGCGCCCTGGTCAAGGACAGCCTGGAAATGGTGGTGCAAGTGAACGGCAAAGTGCGCGCCAAACTGACGGTGCCGGCCAACGCCGATAAAGAGAGCGTCGAAGCCCTGGCCCGCGAAGAGCCCAATGTGGGACGCTTCATCGAGGGCAAGACCGTCCGCAAGGTGATCGTGGTGCCGGGCAAACTGGTTAATATTGTCGCCAACTGAACGTTGATCGGAGACCGCAAGTGATACGTCACGCCCGAACCGCCCTACTGCTCACCGCCGCCGTGCTGCTGGCGGCCTGTTCCGGCTGGCAACTGCGCGGCCAGACCGCTGCCCCGAACTTGCAATCAATCACCCTGCAGGGCGCCAGCGCGCGGCTGCGCTATACCCTCGAAGACAAGCTGGAACCCAGCGGCGTGCTGGTCCACGGCCAATCCCAGAACATCGTGATGATTCTCGACGAACGCTGGGACAGCCGCACCGCGGCGGTGGACGCCCGCGGCCGTGCCGCCGAACGCGAACTGCGCTACGAGATCACCTGGCAACTGGTGGACCGGGAAACCGAAGCGATGCTCAACCCGCCCCGGCGAATTTCCGCGCTGCGCAGCTTCGCCTATTCGCCGGATAACGTCACCGCCACCTCCGACGAGGAAGAGCTGGTGCGCGAAGACCTTTACGAAGATGTCGCCTACCGGCTGATCAACCAGTTGGCCAACGCCGCCCGCAAAATCGACAGTCGGGGCCGCTAACCGCTATGCGCCTGCGTGTGGAGCAACTCGCCAAACACCTGCAAAACGATCTGCTGCCGGTCTATCTGGTGGCCGGCGACGAGCCCCTGCAGCAGGACGAATGCGTCGATGCCCTGCGCGCCGCCGCCCGCCAGAAAGGCTTCGACGAGCGCCACCGCTTCAGCGCCGACACCGGCATCGACTGGAACGCCCTGCTCAACGAATCGCAAAGCATGAGTCTGTTCGGCGGGCGCCGGATTCTGGAGCTGGTGCTGCTGGAGAAGCGCCCGGACAAAGCCGGCAGCCAGATCCTGCGCGACCTGCTCGACCACCCCAACGACGACACCCTGATTCTGATCCGCTGCTCGCGGCTGGACCGCCGCAAGGACTGGAACAGCGCCTGGGTAAAAGCGGTGGAAAAAGTCGGCGCGGTGGTGGAAATCTGGCCGGTGGAAGGCAAGCAACTGCAGCACTGGCTGCGCGACCGGCTCGCCGGACTCAAACTGACCATCGACGACGACGCCCTGGAACTGCTGATCCAGCGCAGCGAAGGCAACCTGCTGGCGGCTGCCCAGGAAGTGGACAAGCTCGCCCTGCTCGCCAAGGACGGCCGCGTCGACGCCGTCACCGTGCAACAGGCGGTGGGCGATTCCAGTCGCTACACGCCCTTCGATCTCACCGACGCCACCAGCGGCGGCGACGCCAACCGGGCGCTGCGCATTCTGCGCACCCTGCGCGCCGAAGGCGTGGAAGCGCCGGTAGTGCTGTGGGCCCTGGGCCGGGAAATCCGCGCCCTGGACGCGCTCGCCACCGGCGGCGCACCGCCCCGTCTGCCGCCCCAGCGCCTGCGCGCCCTGCAGGCCCAGGCCGGGCGCATGCCGCCGCGCCAGCTGCACCAATGCCAGGCGCTGGCGATCCGCGCCGACCAGGCCGTCAAAGGCATGGGGCCCGGCGACCCCTGGCAGTTCCTCGCCGGCCTGGTGCTGCGCCTGTGCGGCAAGCCGCTGCCGGCGATCCTGGAAAAGTAGCCGCCGGAACCGGCCAAGCAATACAGGCCATGTTTTGGCCTCTTCGTCCCGGGTGCCGCCGGGTCGCCTTTGCTAGCCTTCGGCGCTGCGATCACCACCACAGGCAGGATAGCCATGGACAAGCACGCCCCCGACACCTCCTCGATCAGCTTTACCGCGCTCTATACCGGCCAGGTGTGGGTGCGCAACGGCCTGTCCGAGCCGTTCTTCCGCACCCGCTCGGGGGCGCTGCTTTATGGCGCCATGAGCCCCATGGAAGCGCTCGGCAAGCGGGTGCTGGGCGGCAATATCCGTACCTTTCTGCTGCAACGCCACTATCTGATCGACGCGCGCCTGGAGGCGCTGATCGAGGGGCATCCGGACCTGCAAGTGGTGGAAATCGCCTGCGGCCTGTCGCCACGGGGTTGTCGTTTCCGGCAACGCTTTCCGTCGATCACCTATGTGGAAGCGGACCTGCCGGACATGGCCGACCGCAAACGTCGCCTGCTGGCGGCGAAGGGGTTTCTGAGCGCCAACCACCGCGTGTTGCCGGTGAATATTCTCGCCGAGGACGGCCCGGACAGCGTCGACGCCCTGCTCGACGGGCTGGACCCGGCACGGCCAGTGGCGGTGATCACCGAAGGGCTGATCAACTACTTCAACCTGGACACCGTCACGCCGTTCTGGGGCCGGCTGGCCGCCGCCCTGCGCCGCTTTCCGCTGGGCGTCTACCTGAGCGACAACTACCCGCTTTATAGCGATATGCCCTTCCACCGCACCCTGAAAGCCCTGGGCGGTGTGCTGGGCACGGTGTCGCGCAGCCAGGTGGCGTTCCACTTCCGCTCCGACGCCGACACCGAACGCCATTTCCTGAACCAGGGCTTCGACGCCCTCACCGTGCACGACCCGGCGGACTTCTACACCGCCCTGCCCATCCCCCGCACCCGCGGCACCCCCATGGTGCGCGTGCTCGAAGCCTCCGTCTCCGGCACTTCGTAGCCCGGGGTACCAGAATCTCACCAATGAGCGGGTCTGTGTTCTGCCCTTCCGGGACCCTGGAGGACAGGACGTTCGACAGGGAGCCTACAGGGACGTATTCACGGCGTTCCCGGAAGGGCAGAACACAGACCCGCGTCCCGGCTGGAGGGACCGGTTTCGCCCGGGGCCGCGAAGCGCCTATACTAGGCGCCTTCGAATTATTTTACGGTTTAATAAGTGGGCATCGCAGAGAACATGGATATCCAGCAGTACATGGCGACCGTGGGCCAACAGGCCCGCGGCGCGTCCCGGGCCATGGCCCGGGCCACCGCCGGCGACAAGAACGCCGCGCTGAGCGCCATCGCCGGCGCGCTGCGCGCGCACCGCGGCGCCATCCTCGACGCTAACCAGCGCGACCTGGCCCGGGGCCGGGACAACGGCCTGGAGCCGGCGCTTCTGGATCGCCTGGAACTGACCCCGGAGCGCTTCGACGGCATGGTGGAAGGGCTCGAGCAGGTGATCGCCCTGGCCGACCCGGTGGGCGGCATCACCGATCTGAACTACCGGCCCTCGGGCATTCAGGTGGGCAAGATGCGCGTGCCGCTGGGCGTGATCGGCATCATTTACGAATCGCGCCCCAACGTCACCATCGACGCGGCGGCGCTGTGCCTGAAATCCGGCAACGCGGCGATTCTGCGTGGCGGCTCCGAGGCGATCGACTCCAACCAGGCGATCGCCGAGTGCCTGCGCATCGGCCTGCGCGAAGCCGGCCTGCCGGAAACCGCCGTTCAGGTGATCGAGACCACCGACCGCGCCGCCGTGGGCGAGCTGATCACCCACCCGGAATGGGTGGACGTGATCGTACCGCGCGGCGGCAAGGGCCTGATCGAACGCATCAGCAATGACGCCCGGGTGCCGGTGATCAAGCACCTGGACGGCAACTGCCATGTGTATATCGATGCCCAGGCGGACGTCGGCAAGGCGATCAAAGTGGCCTATAACGCCAAGACCCAGCGCTACGGCACCTGCAACACCCTGGAGACCCTGCTCGTGCACAGCGGCATCGCCGAGCGGGTGCTGCCGGAGCTGGCCACCCAATACCAGATGGCCGGGGTGGAGCTGCGCGGCTGTGAACGCACCCGCGCCTTGCTGGACGGCATCAACGAAGCCAGCGAAACCGACTGGGCCGAGGAGTATCTGGCGCCGGTGCTGGCGATCAAGCTGGTGGATAGCCTGGACGAAGCTCTGGAGCATATTCACCGCTACAGTTCCGGGCACACCGAGTCGATCCTCACCGAAAACTACACCCTGGCGCGGCGTTTTCTCGCCGAGGTGGATTCCAGCTCGGTGATGGTCAATGCGTCCACCCGTTTCGCCGACGGCTTCGAGTACGGCCTGGGCGCGGAGATCGGCATTTCCACGGACAAGCTCCACGCGCGCGGGCCGGTGGGCCTGGAAGGCCTGACCAGCCAGAAGTGGGTGGTGCTCGGGGACGGGCATGTTCGGACGTGATTCAACGTCCGATCTTCCTTTGATTCTGTTCGGCGGCACTTTCGATCCGGTTCACCGCGCCCATATCCAGGCCGCTTTGGCGGTCTCCCGGGCGCTCGGTGGCGCGCCGGTGCATCTGCTGCCCAACGCGGTGCCGCCCCACCGCCCCCAGCCCCTGGCCAACAGCGAGCAACGGCTGGCCATGGTACGGCGGGCCTGCGCCGGCCACCGGCAATTGGTCGCCGACGACTGGGAGCTGCGGCACACCGCGGGCCCGTCCTATACACTCGCCACCCTGAAGCACTACAAGCGGCTGATCGGCGGGCGCCCCTTGGTGTTCGTGGTGGGCGCGGACAGCTTCGCCGGCCTGCACCGCTGGCACCGCTGGCGGGAATTTCCCGCTCTCTGCCACCTGGCGGTGGTGCCCCGCCCGCACAGCCCGGCGGCGCCGCTGGCGGTACAGCGCGCTTTTCCGGCGGCACCGGCGGCGCTGCTACGTCGGTGGCCGGCGGGACGGCGCTTAATGCTGCGCCGCCCGGAAATGGCCGTGGCCGCCACCGATATCCGCCGCGCCTTGCAGCGCGACGGCGCCGATTATCATCTGACACCGGCGGTGCTGGCCCATATCCAACGTCTGGGCCTGTATAATGTCGACACTCTTCACACAACCCGTCACGCACACAACGAGGCCCCATGAGTTCTCAACCCCCTTTGCTGGATCTGGTGCTCGAAGCCCTGGAAGAAATGAAAGCCAAGAACATCACCAGCCTGGATGTGCGCGCCGTCACCAGCGTTGCCGACGACATGGTGATCGCGAGCGGCACCTCCAGCCGCCACGTCAAAGCCCTGGCGGATTCAGTGATGGAAAAAGCCAAAAAGTCCGGCTACAACCCCCTGGGCACCGAAGGTGAACGGGGCGCGGAGTGGATTCTGGTGGACCTGGGCGACGTGGTGGTGCATCTGATGCTGCCGGCGACCCGGGAATTTTATGATCTGGAGCGTCTCTGGCAGAATCCAGCGCATCATCCGGACCGGTCGACTCAGAACGACTGAAGCATTGCCATTCACTTTCGCGGCGAGTGTGTTGTTTGCGTATCCATCTTCTTGCCCTCGGCGGCAAAATGCCTTCCTGGGTCGCCCAGGGCTTCGGCGAGTATCAAAAAAGGATGCCGCCGGACATGCGCCTGGAACTTGAGGAGATTCCGCTGCCTAAGAGAGGTAAGGGGGACACCGCCGCCCTGGTGCGCGCCGAAGGCGAGGCGCTGGAGAAGCGGCTGTCGAAGTACCCGGGCGCCCACCGGGTGGCCCTGGAAGTCGGTGGCCGCGCACTGACCACCGAACAGCTCAGCGAGCGCCTCGGCACCCTGAAGGATATGGGGCAGGATTTGATCGTGCTGGTGGGCGGCCCGGACGGTCTCTGCCCGCGGGTTTCCGCCGCCGCCCACGAGCGCTGGTCCCTGTCGCCGCTGACCCTGCCGCATCCGTTGGTGCGGGTACTGCTCGCCGAGCAGTTGTATCGCGGCTGGACGCTGCTCGCCGGCCATCCGTATCATCGCTGAACCACCGACTATCAGGGCCCAATGCGCCGACCTCTGACCCTAAAAGACCATCGCCACGAGCAACGGATTTTCAGCTTCCGCCTGCTGGTAAGCGCCGTTCTGGTCACTCTGCTGACCGTGGTGCTGGTGGGTCGCATGGCCTGGCTGCAGATTTTCCAGCACAGCCGCTATACCACGCTCAGCGATGAAAACCGGGTGCAGACCCAGGCGGTACCGCCGCCGCGCGGCCTGATTACCGACCGCAACGGCGAGATTCTCGCCGCCAACCGGCCCGACTTCACTGTCGAGGTAATCGTCGAGCAGGTGCCCGATCTGCAGCAAACTCTGCGCGAGGTCGATCAGTTGGTGCCGCTGGAGAGCGACGACATCGAGCGCTTCAAAAAACGCCTGCAGGGGCCGCGCCGACCCTGGGACCCGATCCCGCTGCGTGGACGCCTCAGTGAAGAAGAAATCGCCCGCATCACCGTGAACCAGCACCGCCTGCCCGGCGTGCGCGTGGCCGCCAACCCGGTGCGTCATTATCCCCATGGCAAGCTGTTCTCTCATGTGCTGGGTTATGTGAACCGCCTCAGCAGCGAAGACCTGGACGGCATGACCCTTACCGAACAGAGCAATTACGCCGGCACCCATTACTACGGGCGCACCGGCGTGGAGCGTTACTATGAGAGCCGGCTGCACGGCCAGGTGGGCTACCGCCAGGTGGAAACCAATGCCCGCGGGCGGATTCTGCGTGTGTTGGAGCACAAACCCCCGATACCCGGGGAAAACCTACGCCTGACCCTCGATATCGACGTGCAGCGCGCCGCTTACAACGCCCTCGGCGACCGGCGTGGCGCCGTGGTGGCGATTGACCCTCGCGACGGTAGCGTTCTGGCCTTCGTCAGCCGTCCCGGGTTCAAACCCAACCTGTTCGTTAACGGCATTTCCCACCAGGACTACGCTCGCTACCGGGAAGACCGGGACAACCCGTTGTTTAATCGCGCCTTGCAGGGGCGCTATCCACCGGGCTCCACGGTCAAGCCGTTCATCGGGCTGGCGGGCCTGGACGCCGGGGTCACCGACTGGCAACGTACCATTTTCGATCCCGGCTACTACCAGTTGGAAGACAATCCCCACCGCTATCGGGACTGGAAACGCTGGGGACACGGCCGTGTCGATCTGCATAAGGCGGTGGTGCAATCCTGCGACACCTACTTCTACGACCTGGGCTTCAAGCTGGGCATCGCCCGCATGCACGATTTCCTGAGCGACTTTTCGCTGGGCCAGCCCACCGGCATTGATCTGCTCAACGAGTCCGCCGGCCTGCTGCCGTCCAAGCAATGGAAGCGCGCGGCGCGCGGCGTCACCTGGTATCACGGCGACACCATCAACGCCAGTATCGGCCAGGGTTTTATGCTCGCCACGCCGCTGCAACTGGCCACCGCCACCGCTATTCTGGCGCACCACGGCAAGCAGGTGACGCCGACCCTGGCCGCCGACGCCCTGCGCGTACCGTCAAGACCGGATATCAGTCTGCAGAACCCGGAGAACTGGCAGCGCATGGAAGACGCCATGACGGACGTGGTCCACGGAGAGCGCGGAACCGCCCGGGTAATGGCCGAGGGGGCCCCCTACCGGATGGCCGCCAAAACCGGCACCTCCCAGGTATTTTCGGTGGGCCAGGATGAAACCTACAACGAGGACGAGTTGGCCGAACGGCTGCTCGACCACGCTCTGATCATCGCCTTCGCGCCGGTGGAGCAGCCCGCCATCGCGGTGGCGGTTCTGGTGGAAAACGGCCGCCATGGCGGCTCCACCGCCGGCCCGGTGGCGCGCCAGGTGATGGACGCCTGGCTGCTCGACGACAATGGCGAGCTGGCGGTGCCGCCGCCGCTGAACCGCACCGAGCAAGCCAGAAGGGCCGACACGGTCGCGGGAGGAACGCCATGAGCGGACGGGAATATCAGCGCCAGATGCCGCTGGGCGGCACGCTCGGTACCAAACTGTCGACGCGCCTGCACCTGGACGCGCCTTTGCTGGCGGCGCTGCTACTTCTGATACTCGGCGGGCTGACCGTGCTGTACAGCGCCGGCGGCGGCAGCCTGGATCTGGTGATTCGCCAGGTGCTGCGGTTCGGCGCGGGCTTCCTGGCACTGCTGGTGCTGGCTCAGATTCCACCGCGCAGCTACCGCTTCTGGACGCCGGTGATCTACGGACTCGGCGTGGCGTTGCTGGTGCTGGTGGTACTGGTGGGCACCGAGGCCAACGGCGCCACCCGCTGGCTGAGCGTGCCGGGCATCGGTCAGTTCCAGCCCGCGGAATTGATGAAACTGGCGGTGCCGACCATGGTGGCGTGGTTCCTTAGTGATCGGAACCTGCCACCCACCAAGCTGGACGTGCTGGCAGCGCTGGGGCTGATTTTCCTGCCGGTGGTGATGATCGCCGTGCAACCGGATCTGGGCACTTCGATCCTGATCGCCGCCGCTGGCTTGGTGGTGCTGTTCATGGCCGGGTTGTCCTGGCGTCTGATCAGCCTGGCGGCGCTGGTGCTGGTGATCGCCGCGCCGCTGATGTATTTCTTCGTGCTGCACGATTACCAGCGCAGCCGGGTCGATACCTTCCTCAACCCGGAGGCGGACCCGCGCGGCGCTGGCTGGAACATCATCCAGTCGAAAACCGCCATCGGCTCCGGTGGCGTCACCGGTAAGGGTTGGCTGGAAGGCACCCAGTCACGGCTGGACTTCCTGCCCGAATCGTCCACGGATTTCATCCTCGCCGTGCTCGGCGAGGAATTCGGCCTGGTTGGCTTCGTGCTGCTGATCACTGTCTACCTGGTGATCGTCGGGCGCGGTTTCTTTATCAGTTGGCATGCCCAGGAGACCTACTCCCGGCTGCTCGCCGCCGCGCTGACGATGACTTTTTTTATTTATATTTTTGTGAACGTCGGCATGGTGTCCGGACTCTTACCGGTGGTGGGAGTACCCTTACCGCTGGTGAGCTACGGCGGCACCTCGATCGTGACCCTGATGGCCAGCTTCGGCATGCTGATGTCGATTCATACCCATCGCCGTCTGATGACGTATTAAAGGAGAATGTTGGTGAAAAAAGGATTGTCGGTTGTACTGCGGGCGACCCTGGCGACTGCCATGCTGAACGGCGCCGCCCTGGCCGAGACCACCAAGACCAGCAATTACGCGGAACATCCGGAAGCCCTCGCGGTGATTGAAGCGTTGGGCGAACGGGGCTTCGACACCGACCGGGTGCGCAGCCTGCTGGCCGATGCGAAACGCCAGGACAGCATCCTCGAAGCCATCGCCCGGCCGGCGGAGAAATCGCTCACATGGGCCCAGTACGGGCGCATCTTCCTGACCGATTCACGGGTGGAACAGGGCGTCGCCTTCGCCCGCGAGCACGCCGACACCCTGGCCCGCGCGGAGCAGCAATATAATGTGCCCCGCGAGATCATTCTCGCGATTCTTGGCGTGGAAACCAGCTACGGCCGCAACAAAGGCAGCTACCGGGTGCTCGACGCCCTGGCCACGCTGGGCTTTGATTATCCGCCCCGGGCGCCGTTTTTCCGCAAGCAATTGGTGGCCCTGTTCGAGATGGAGCGCGACGCTCATATCGACGCCAGCACCATCACCGGCTCTTACGCCGGCGCCATTGGCTTTCCGCAGTTCATTCCCACCAGCTATCAGGCCTACGCGGTGGATTTCGACGGCGACGACGTGATCGACCTCGTCAACAGCCCGGTGGACGCCATCGGCAGCGTGGCCAGCTACTTCGCCGCCCATAAATGGCAGCCCGGCCTGCCGGTGGCCGCGCGCGCCCGGATCGACGGCGACAACTATCAGGCTCTGGTGAAAAAGGGCTACAAGCCGAGCTTCACCCTGGCGCAGGCCCGGAAGAACGGCGTAGTGGCAGTCTCCTGCGAGGATGATAGCCTGGGCAGCGATTACTGTTTCGATCTGCCGGCCGATACCTCCGTGGCAATGCTCGACCTGATCGGCGACGATGGCCACGAGTTCTGGCTGGTAAGTGACAATTTTTACGTCATTACCCGTTATAACCACAGCGAACTTTATGCCATGGCAGTATTGCAACTGTCCCACCGTATAGCCGACGCCCTGGAGGTTCAGTCTCTGTGATACGAGCGCTTGTTATTGTCACCGCGGCCCTGGCCCTGGGCGCCTGCGCCACCGCGCCGCCCCCCACGGAACCGCCCGCTCAGACCCCCAAGCCGGCCGACGGCGCGCCCGGCTCCGACCGCTACGAGCTTCAGGTGGATTCGGGGCCTGAACGACGACCGGACGTCAGCAACCAGCCCGAGCCGGTACCGAAAGACGAGCCGCTCAGCGCCTACGGCAACCCCAAGACCTATAGCGTGTGGGGCAAGACCTACCAAGTCATGGAGTCCGCCAAAGGGTATGAGGAAGTGGGGCTGGCCTCCTGGTACGGACGCAAGTTCCATGGCTACCGCACTTCCAGCGGCGAGACCTTCGATATGTACCGTTTCACCGCGGCCCACCGCACTCTCCCGCTGCCTACCTACGTTCGGGTCACCAACCTGGACAACGGCAAGAGCCTGGTGGTGCGGGTCAATGATCGCGGCCCGTTCCACTCCGAACGCATTATCGACCTGTCCTGGGCGGCGGCGGCGCGGCTCGGCATCGAAGGTAAGGGCACCGGCCGCGTGCGGGTGGAAGCCCTGACCGTGCGCGAGGAGGTCGAACCCAGCCGCGAAGGCACGGTGCCCACTGCGGTGCGTGCCGCCGTGGACAGCCCGCCACCGGAGCTGGCGAAAGCGTCCAACAGCGGCGAACTCTACCTGCAGGCCGGCGCCTTTCGTGGCCTGGACAGCGCCCGTGATCTGGAGCGGGCACTGCGCAATGAGCTAAAGCTGCCGGTGTCGGTGCGGCAGCCGGAAAGCAGCCCGCTCTACAAAGTATGGCTGGGCCCGTTCACCAGTAGCGAGGCCCGCGACCAAGCCCGCCAGGCGATAAGCCAGGCGGGCTTCACCCCACCCATCCCCGTGAACTGATCCGCCCGTAAGGCTGAAATGATGACTCAAAACCTTTCCCCGCAAACCCTGCTGTTCCGGGTACTTGTCTGTCTTACCATGCTGAGCCTGACGCCGCTGTCGACCGCCAACAGCCTGGTTCCGCGTGCCCCGGACGTGGACGCCAGCGCTTACCTGCTTATGGACTCCAAAAGCGGCCAAGTGATCGTCGAACACAACGCCGACCAAGAGCTGCCGCCGGCCAGCCTCACCAAGATGATGACCGCCTACCTGGTGGAGAAGGAAATCCAAGCCGGCAATATATCCGAGGAGGACATGGTGCCGATCAGCGTCAAGGCCTGGCGCATGGGCGGTTCACGTATGTTTATTAAGGAGGGCACCCGGGTATCGGTGGAGGATTTGCTCAAGGGCGTCATCATCCAATCGGGTAACGACGCCAGCGTCGCCCTCGCCGAATACGTGGCCGGCTCCGAGGGGGCCTTCGCCGACCTGATGAACAATCAGGCCCGCGAGCTGGGTATGGAAAACACCCATTTCGTTAACGCCACCGGCTGGCCGGCGGAGAACCACTACACCACCGCCTACGACCTGGCGTTGCTGGCGCGGGCAATCATCCGCGATTTCCCGGAACACTACGATCTCTACGCCCAGAAGGAATTCACCTACAACGGCATCACCCAACACAATCGCAACCTGCTGCTGTGGCGTGACGACGGCGTCGACGGCCTGAAGACCGGCCACACCGAAGCAGCGGGCTATTGCCTGGTGTCCTCCGCCAAGCAGGGCGACATGCGTCTGATCGCCGTGGTGATGGGCACCGATTCCGAGGCATCGCGGGCGCGCGAATCCCAGAAGCTGCTCAGCTACGGCTTCCGCTTCTATGAAACCTACGAAGGCTACGGCGCCGGCGATGTGCTCGACACTCCACAGGTGTGGATGGGCACCGCCAACCAAGTGCGCCTGGGCCTCAAGGAAGACCTGATCCTCACTGTACCCAGGGACACCCAGGACCAGCTGAAAGCCTCCATGTCGATCCGTCCGGAGCTGCGCGCACCGATTCGCGAGGGCGAGCAATACGGCACCCTGACCGTCACCCTGGCCGACAAGACCGTGGCGCAGCGACCGCTGGTGGCGCTGGAAAACGTGGAAGAAGCCGGCTTCTTTGCCAAGATCTGGGACCACGTCGTATTGTTCTTTAAGGGATTGTTCAGCTAGATAACGCGGCCTGACGGCCGCGATACAGGATTCAGGATGCAGGATACAGGGGCGAGTACGGTCTATTTAAACGGCGACTTCCTTGCCGCTGATCAGGCGCGCATTTCGCCCATGGACCGGGGCTTCCTGTTCGCCGACGGCGTCTATGAGGTGATCCCCGCCTTCAACGGCGTGCTGTTCCGGCTCGACGCCCATTTGCAGCGCCTGGAGCGCTCGCTCGGCGAAGTGTCCATCGCCAACCCCCACGGCCGCGCCGGCTGGCGACGGCTGTGCGAGGAAATGGTGGCGGCCAACGGCGGCGGCAATCTGTCCGTGTATCTGCAGATCACCCGGGGCGTGGCCGACAAGCGCGACCACGCCTTTCCGGACCCGCCGGTAGCGCCCACCGTGTTTCTGTCCAGCGCGCCGATCACTGTGCCCGCCGCCGACAGCCTGCAACAAATCCGGGGCGCCGCGGCGATCACCCTGACGGACACCCGCTGGGCGCGCTGCGATATCAAGTCGATTTCGCTGCTACCGAATATCCTGCTGCGACAACAGGCGGTGGCGTCCGGCGCCCTGGAAGCGGTGCTGCTGCGCGACGGCCTGGTCACCGAAGGCGCCGCCAGCAACGTGTTCATGGTGCATAACGGCGAAGTGATCACGCCGCCGCACAGTCCGCGTATTCTCGGCGGCATCACCCGCGATCTGGTGGTGGAGCTGTGCCGCGAGCACGGCGTGCCGGTGCGGGAACGGGACATTCCCGAACAGCAGCTCTACGACGCCGACGAAGTGTGGGTGAGCAGTTCCACCAAGGACGTGGTGCCGATCACGCGCCTGAACGACCGGCCGGTGGGCGACGGCCGCCCCGGCACCACTTGGAAAGCGCTGTCGCGCCACTATATTCAGTTCAAGCGCCGCCTTTGCGGCCTGGATTGATACACCGACCCGATCCGAAGAGAGACCGACCATGGCGATCCGCGAAGACCTGTGGGACTTTCCCCACGACATGCAACTCAAGGTCATGGGCGCCGCCGACGCGCCCCTGGAAGATGCGGTGGCGGACATCCTGGAAAGCCACCTGGCGGATTTCGACCGCCACGCCCACCTGAGCAGCCGGCCCAGCACCAAGGGCAACTTCGTGTCGATCACCGCCAGCGTGACGCTGCGCCACCGCGAACAGGTGGAGAACATCTACCGGGATCTGGACGCCTGCCCGCACGTCAAAATAACGCTTTAAGCCGTGCGCTCCACGGTCAACACCACCGCGGCGATACGATCCGCCTGACGGTACACCCCATCGGCCAGTTCTTCGCCGAACACGTCCGGGTCCATCTCACGGTAGTGCCAACGCAGGCCGGGGCACTCGAGCGCCGGCGCCACCTGCTCGAGAAACGGGTCCCGGCCCTCGATCATGGCGACCCCGGTGTACAACAGCAGAACGCCACCGGGCGCCAGCCGCTCCAGCGCCGCCAGGGCAATGCGCACCGATAACGCTTCGCCCAGCTGGCCACCGCCGTCGCGGTACAGCCGCCGCCCCGGATCCAGCAAGTAAGGGGGATTAGCGATAATCAGATCGAAGTGTCCCCGCAGCGGCTCGAACAAGCTGCCCTGGTGAAGTTGCACGTTGTCGGTGCCATTGAGTGCGGCGTTCAGGCGGGTGTACTCAAGCGCCCGGGCATTGACGTCGACACCGTGCACCTCGGCGTCCGGGCAAGCCGCCGCCACCTGCAGCATGCCGGCGCCGGCGCCGCAGCCGATGTCGGCGACGCGGCGCGGCGGCGGATGACGCTCCAGCAGGTCGGCAATCGCGTTGACTAAACGGTAGCTGTCCGGCCCGAAAAAGACCGCCTCGTCGGATTCCGTGGGGTGCGCCGAATGCAGCAGCAGTTGGTCATTCAGTGAGGACACCCGCACCGTGCTCCGCCAGCCCTGCTCGCCGCGCACCACCACATCGGCGCTCACCAGAGCCTCGAACAGATCGGCGGGCAGTAAGCCCGGTTGAAACTCGCGATTCCAGCCGAACACATCCTCAAGACTGCGCGCCCAGCGGTTTTCAGCGCGCGCGTTGACGCGCTCGTGGGAGGCCGGCGTCACCGTGATAAAACGGTACTTTTCGGCGCGCAGCCGGGCTGCCAGATCGAACAACGTCCGCTGACGGAAGGTAAAATCTTTTAAGGAATCGGCCAAAACAGTGTCACTCATGCCGCCAGGTTGGGAGTATCGGAAGTCTCACTCATCCACGGACGGTCCGCCGATGAACTCGCCAGCCACTTTGATCGCTGAATCTTCCGGTACGTTGCGGGATCTCTACGGGAAACTGTCGCGGCCGGAACCCGACGCGTCAAGCCGACGGGACGCCGGGGCCTTTTTGGCCGGGCAACTGCGCACGGTGAACGACGCCGATATCGATCTGCCCGACTCGCCGGAACAGCTTGAGCGCTGGTCGCTGCGCGGCAACGACCGGGTCGGCCAAGACTACCAGGCGTATCTGCAAGCCCGTAAAGCGGGCGCGCCGCGCCAGTATTTTTCCTGCAAAGCCCAGGCGCTCTATTTCATCGGCGCGGTGGCCCCCACCAAACAGGTCGATGGCGCCTGGCTGTTCGGTCTGCTGCATCACTGGAAAGACCGCCGCTTCGCGGCGCTGATACACACCTATCTGGAGGAACTCGGCGACGGCCAGCCGGATAAGAACCACGTCCTGCTGTTCGACAAATTGCTGCGCGAACACGAATGCGCGCAGCACGACGCACTGCCCGACCACTACTATCTGCAAGGCACGCTACAGCTCGCCATGGGCCAGCAGGCGGAGCACTTTCTGCCGGAAATCATCGGCTACAACCTCGGTTACGAGCAGCCGCCCCTGCACCTGCTTATCACCGCCCATGAACTGAACGAGCTGGGCATCGACCCCTACTATTTCACCCTGCATATCACCATCGACAACGCCGACTCCGGGCACGCCAGCCAGGCGCGCCGCGCGGTGCTGGACAACCTGCCGGTGATCGGCGATCGCGAGCGGTTTTACCGCCGGGTGCGGAGGGGTTACGCGCTGAACAGTCTCGGTGCCGGCCCGCAGCAAATCTGCGCGGACTTCGATCTCGACCAGCAAGTGCTGCGCATCCTGCAGCGCAAGAGCCGCGCCGGCCGGCACGCTCACGGTGACCATTGCCGGGTGGCCGGCGTACCGGTCAGCGAATGGCTGGTGGATGAGAAGCGCATCGCCGACTTCCTCGGCGCGCTGCAAAAACACGGCTGGTTGAAGCCCGGCGAGCCCGCCGGCAACAGCCGCTTCTGGCGTTTGATAGAGGGCGAGCGGGCGGAGATGTTCGGCGTGTTCAATCGCTACGAGCGCCAGGTGATTTACGACTGGCTAACGCGCGGCTCGCGGACAGCGACGGAGGACGATAAGGCGGTCAGCTTTCGAACCCGGCAGCGTCTGTGGCGCCGCCGCTCCGCGACCGCCGGCAAGCCTGCCCCGGCGTCGACCACGTCGATCAGCGTCGACGACGGACGCGTTGGACGGCCCGCCGACGATATCGATCAGGAAGGCCATCTGCTCAAGCAGAGTCTCGCCGGTCTCGATGAGCACGGCACACTGGACGCCCTGGTACCGCTGCTGTCGCCGGCGCTGCATCACAGCCCCGCGGGCCTGCTCGCCACGCGTCTGTTCCGGCGGCATTTTTCGACTCACGGCTAGACCCGCTCTTGCAGGTACGCATGGGCGCCCCGATAATTCGCCCATGAACGTAACCGTGCGGCATTTCCCCAGCGTCGACTACCCGCCTTGCTGGCAGGCCATGAAGGACTTCACCAAGCAACGGGATGAGCGCACCGGCGACGAACTCTGGGTGCTGGAACATCCTTCGGTCTACACCCTGGGCCAGGCCGGTAAGCCCGAGCATATTCTCGACCCGGGCGGGATCCCGGTGGTGCACAGCGACCGGGGCGGCCAGGTGACCTACCACGGCCCCGGCCAGACCGTGGTTTACTTGCTGCTCGACGTGCGCCGGCTGGGCCTGGGCGCCCGTGCCGTGGTCACCGCCATCGAGGATAGCGTGGTGGAATACCTGCGCAATCAGGGCCTGGACGCGGAGAACCGGCCCGGTGCCCCGGGCGTCTACGTGGCCGGTGCCAAGATCGCCTCGCTGGGGCTGCGCATCCGCCAGCGCGGCAGCTACCACGGCCTGTCGCTCAATCGCGAACCGGACCCGGCGCCCTGGCGACGCATCAATCCGTGCGGCTATGCGGGCCAGCCGGTGACCAGTCTGGCCGCCGAGGGCGTGCACGTTTCCCGCCAGGCGCTGGAGCAGGATCTGGTAACGATTCTGTCGCGCCGGCTGGGGCTGTCGCCCCGGACAGCCCCACCACCAAGTTGGTATACTGGCGCCGATCAATGACGCCCAAAAGGCACACAACCGTAAGAGAGCCCGCCATGAGCGAAGCCCAGGCCGACCGCCCGGCGAAAGCGAAGGTTAAAATCGGCGATAAGCTGCGCGGCGCCGACAAGGTCCGCACCATTCCGCTGGTCAACGAAGTGCGCCCGACGCGCGAACGCAAACCGGACTGGATCCGCGTGCGGGTGCCCGCCAACGGCGAAATCCAGCGCATCAAGTCGATGTTGCGCCGGCAAAAGCTGCACACCGTGTGCGAAGAGGCGGCCTGCCCCAACCTGCCGGAGTGCTTCGGCGGCGGTACCGCCACCTTCATGATCATGGGTGACATCTGCACGCGCCGCTGCTCGTTCTGCGATGTGGGCTTCGGCCGCCCCAACGGGCTGGACCCGGACGAGCCGAAGCATCTGGCGGAATCGGTGGCCGATCTGGGCCTCAAGTACGTGGTCATCACCTCGGTGGACCGGGACGACCTGCCCGACGGCGGCGCCGCCCACTTCGCCCAATGCATCCGCGAAGTGCGCGCGCTGAGCCCGGACACCAAGGTGGAAATCCTCACGCCGGACTTCCGCCCCTGCCTGGACGACGCCCTGGATATTCTCGACACCACCCCGCCGGACGTGTTCAACCACAACATTGAAACCGTGCCGCACCTGTACAAAAAGGCCCGCCCCGGCGCCCGCTACGAGCATTCCCTGAAGCTATTACAGCGCTTCGGCGAGCGGCGCCCGGACGTGGCCACCAAGTCCGGCATCATGGTGGGACTGGGCGAGACCAACGATCAGGTTCTGGAAACGCTGCGCGATCTGCGCGAACACGACGTGGACATGATCACCATCGGCCAGTACCTGCAGCCGAGCAGATTCCACGCGCCGGTGGAACGTTACGTGCACCCGGACGACTTCAAAATGTTCGCCGTGGAAGGGCGCAAGATGGGCTTCACCTCCGTTGCCTCCGGCCCCATGGTGCGCAGCTCTTACCACGCCGACCTGCAGCACAAGGGCATCGATGTCGGCGACCCCGAGAATCTGGCGCGCAAGGCCTGAGTAACCTGTAGGTCGGCTTGAGCGCAGCGAAAGCCGACATCAAACGTTCGGCTTTCCCCACCGTCAGGTTACGGCCGTTGGCCTAACCCGACCTACCCCAGTGTTACGAACGGCACGATGGTGAGCATAAGCAACGCTATGGCGGCGACCAGAAACGCCAGCGCCCGCAGTGGCCGGGCACGCAGGTTGCGCCACACGGTGGTGGCTTCGCCGCGCTGGTGGGCCTGTTCGAAAGCGGCGCGCTGCTGCTCCAGACGGCGCCGATGATAATCCGCCAGCAACGGCCGGGCCCGCTCCCAATCCTGATCGTCGCTCAGCCAGATGCCGCCCGCGGAGACACCCCAGGTGCTGGGTTCGGTCTGGTAATGGGGAATGCCGTGCTGATCCAGTAGCGTGCGGATTTCATCGCGCTCGTCATCGGGCACCCGGCGCAGATTGAGCAGCAGTTTCGACATTCAGGCTTCCTCGTCGGACAGGATTACGGATGAAAGGCCATCCGCGCCGCCACTATAACAAACCCCGGCGGCAAACCCGCCCCGTCAAACCCCTGAAGAATTTACAATTCCCCTACCGCCGCCCTCCTGACCGCCCCTCGCTTTTCCTTTACGCTAGTGTTCACTAACCCCTTAAAGACCTAAACAGGGAGAGTTCCGGACTTATGCGGCTCGCTACTCGTGTTCTGTCGATTGTGGTCGCCGCCACTCTCTACGCTTGCTACGCCTCCACCGCCATCGCCGATGACTGGCCGGATCGTATTATGGAACGAATGGCGGCGCTCAACCTGCCGGCCGAGGATCTGGCGCTGGCCGCCGTGCCCCTGGACGGCCCCGGAGAGGCACGCTTCGTCAACGCCGACCGGATTATGAACCCGGGCTCCACCATGAAGCTGCTGACCACCTACGCGGCGATCGAATTGCTCGGCCCCAATTTCAAATGGCACACCCGCGTTTACACCAACGGTGAATTGGAAGGCGATGTCCTGCGGGGCGATCTGTTCCTGGTCGGCGCCGGCGACCCCAAACTTACCGAAGCGCGGCTCTGGCAGTTGCTGCGCGATCTGCGCGCCTACGGTATTCGCGAGGTGCAAGGCGACCTGGTTCTGGATGGCTCATATTTCCGGCTGCCCCATGGCCAGCCGCATTTTGACGATGACGGGGATAATCCCCACGCGCCCTATTTGGTGGAGCCCCACGCCCTGCTCACCAATCTGAACGTGTTCCACTTTCAGTTTGCCGCCCGCGAGAACGGCATCAGCGCCTGGGTACAGCCGATCGCCGCCCCCATCACCCTGGACAATCAACTCAAGCTCACCAAAGGCGGGCGCTGCCCGTCGGGGCGCCGTCTCAAACTGGAACCCCATTACCAAGACAATGGTCGCATCAAAGTGACGGCCACCGGCTCTCTGCCGCCGGGCTGCCGGGCCGGCGATTATCTGTCATTGATGAGCCAGGAAACCTATACCGCCGCGATCCTGCGCGGCCTCTGGCAACAGCTGGGCGGGACCATCCTCGGCGATACCCGTTTCGACCGTCTGCCGGCCGGCGCCGACCTGCTGGCGACCACGTCCTCACCGGATCTGGTCACCATGGTCCGCGACATTAACAAGTGGAGCAGTAACGTGATGGCCCGCCAGCTCTATCTGACCATCGGCGCCGAACACCGTTTGGCACAAGACCGCGACGACCTGGCCGCCGCCGAGCGCACCATCAAGGATTGGATGGCACTGAAAGGCATGGACCCACGCGCCGTGGTGCTGGATAACGGCGCCGGCCTGTCCCGCCACGCGCGCATAAGCCCCATGGAACAAATCAAGATGCTGCAGCAGGCCTGGCGCAGTCCGTTCGCCGCTGAGCTGATCGCCTCGCTGCCGCTGGTGGCCATGGACGGCACCATGCACAACCGGCTGCGCGATACCGGCCTGCGTGGCGAAGGCCATATCAAAACCGGCTCCCTGACCAATGTGCGCGCGGTGGCCGGCTTCACCCGCGACAGCAACAACACCACCTGGGCGGTATCGGCCATCGTCAACACACCCTCGGCCTGGAAAAGCCAGGCGGTGCTCGACGACGTGTTGAAAGCGGTGCACCGCCTGCCCGACTCCCAGACCACCGCGGTAACCCAAGCCGAGGCGCGCAAGTCCGGCGCCGGCGGCTAACAGCAACCCCCAGGGCAGGCGTCGGGCGGAGCGCGGAGGGCAAAGGTGCCCCTCTGATGCTATGCTCGGCGCTGCATTCACCACCCTCACCGCACCGGGGAAGCGCAATGATCATCGTCCACCATCTGGAAAAGTCCCGCTCGCAACGTATCGTCTGGCTGCTCGAAGAGCTCGGTATCCCTTACGAAATCGAGCATTACAAACGCGACCCGAAAACCATGCTGGCCCCCGACGCCCTGCGTAAGGTCCATCCGCTGGGCAAGTCACCGGTGATTACCGACGGCGACACTGTGGTGGCCGAATCCGGCGCCATTATCGAATATCTGGTTGAAAAACATGGCGGCGGCCGACTTAAACCCAGCGTGGATGATCCCAACTGGCTGAACTACCAGTACTGGCTGCACTACGCCGAAGGGTCGCTGATGCCGCTGATGGTGATGAAACTGATCTTCAGCCAGGTGCCCAAGGCACCGATGCCATTCTTCGCCAAGCCGATCGCCAAAAAAATCAGCGGCGGCCTGGTGGGTGGCTTCGTCCAACCGCGCATCGAAGAACAGCTGCGCCTGGTGGAAAGCCATCTCGCGAGCCATTCCTGGTTCGCCGGCGACGAACTGACCGCCGCCGACGTGCAAATGAGCTTTCCCCTGCAAGCCGCCGGCGCGCGCGCCAACCTGGACGCCTTGCCGCATATCCGCGACTTTATTCAACGCGTGGAAGCGCGCCCGGCCTATCAGCGCGGTATTGAGCGCACCGGGCCGCTGGAATTGCTTGGCTGAACCGCCGCTCCTGATGCGGCCCCGGGGGCACCGTCAACTGTGACCCGGGTCCGCTTTTCACTAATGTCCTGTGACGCTAATTGCATAGCCCGTTATTCTTACCCCAGCGCCGGAGCGATTTCCCGCTCCCAGCCAGAACGATAACAAGCATTAACAGTAAGTTACTGTTTTAAGGGCCCCGGCTGCCCTATTCTCAAATGCAAAAAATGGCTTCGCATCAAGCTTTCGGCTGACGTATCAATCTGGGGAAACATGATTCTGCTGTATTTTCTAATCGCTTTGGGGGTGGTCTTTCTGATCGCGGAAGGGGTGCAGCGCTATTTGGCGCGCCGCCGGGACTGACCCGCTCTTCACGGTTAAACTCTGTTAAAGCTGTGAATTCGTTCACGGTGTGCGGTCTATACTGACGAGTCTTAATCACTGTCAGGGAGACCAAGATGAAAAAAGCCGTTTCCATTTTTACCGTGGCCGCGCTGTTCGCGCTGGCCGGCTGCCAATCCACGCCCGAACCGCAGCCCGACCCCAAAGCCAGCAAAACGGTGTACCAGGGCGTGCTGCCCTGTGCCGGCTGCTCCGGCATTCAGGCCACCCTGACGCTGTACCGGGACCAGGCCGATCAGCCGTCACGCTTTGAACTCCGTCAGGAATATCTGGACGGCGCCAAGGCCGGCGGCAGTGACGTTGACCGGGGTAACTGGATCGCCGAGCGCCAATCCGTGGACGGCAAATCCTACCCGCTGTTCATCCTCAACCCCACCGACCCGGCGGAGCAGTTCCGCTTTCTGCAGAAAGCCACCAACGCGGTGGAAATGCTCAACGCCGACAGCGAGCAGTACGAGTCCGACTATAACTACACGTTGATGCAGCGCTGAGACGACGGCTGTCACTCGGTAGCCCGGCCACCGAGACCGGGCCTCCCGATTGGTGCCAACCCGCCGAGCTCGTAAAAAGGTTCGGCGCCAGCGATGCCCCGGAGCGCTTGAATCTCCCCAATGAGCGTGTCTGTGTTCTGCCCTTCCGGGACCCTGGAGAACAGGACGTTCGACAGGGAGCCTACAGGGATGTACTCGCGGCGTTTGAAGTGGCCTAATGATCTTGGACACCAATGAAGGTGGTAAACTGCCACCCATCGATGAGGTGTCCATATTTTGAGCAGCAGACGATCTTTCTCAACAGAGTTTAAGCATGAAACGGCCAGCTTGGTGCTGGACCAGGACTACACGATTGGCCAAGCCTGCCAAGCGGTGGGAGTGGGTCCAACCGCGATGCGCCGCTGGGTCGAGCAGTTGCGGTCGGAACGAGGTGGCCACACGCCAAGCAAATCAGCGGCCTTGACCCCGGAACACCAGCGCATCCAGGAGTTAGAGGCGCGGTTGCAAAAGGTGGAACGGGAGAAGGAGATATTAAAAAAGGCTACCGCTCTCTTGATGTCGGACTCCTGGGATCAGCCAAGCTGATCGACGGGTTGAGAGAGCGTTATGGCCTCGCTGAGCTGTGCGAGGCCTTCGGTGTGTGCCGCAGCAGCTATTACTACCAGGGCCAGCGGCGCCAGGCGGTTGATACCGAGCGTGTCCGGCTCAGGAGCCGGGTGGAGCGGATCCACGCCGAGAGCCGAGGTGCGGCGGGTGCCAGGACGGTGTCAGCCATGTTGAAGGCGGACGGTGAAGCGGTCGGGCGCTATAAAGCGGCCCGGTTGATGGCGGAATCTGGCCTGGAGAGTCGTCAGCCCGGGCACCGTTACAAGAAAACCGGTGGCGAAGCCGTGATCGCCCCCAATCACTTGAACAGAGCGTTTACCGTGAACCGCCCCAATGAAGTGTGGTGTGGGGACGTGACCTACATCTGGGCCGGCACCTGCTGGGTCTATCTGGCGGTGGTGCTGGATCTGTATGCGCGAAGAGCGGTGGGCTGGGCGATGTCGGAGTCCCCGGACTCGGCGCTGACCACGCGGGCTTTAGCGGTGGCCTACGAAGCACGAGGTCGACCCAAAGGGGTGATGTTCCACTCCGATCAGGGGTGCCAGTACACCAGTGTCGCCTTCCAGCAACAGCTGTGGCGTTACCGGATTAAGCAAAGCATGAGCCGGCGCGGCAACTGCTGGGATAACGCGCCAATGGAGCGCTTCTTTAGGAGCCTGAAATCGGAGTGGATACCTTCACAAGGATACCCCTCATCCGGGCAGGCCATTGCGGACGTACTGGTCTACGTCAATCAGTACTACAACCACGTCCGCCTTCACAGCACGAACCAGTACCAAACACCCGGGGCAAGGGAAAAAGCGGTCGCGTGACCAGAACCTAAGAAACTGTCCAAGATCACTTGACCACTTCAGTTCCCGGAAGGGCAGAACACAGACACGCGCCCCCAATGGAGAGAACCGCGACCCGGCTGGAGAGAACAACACACCTGAAATGTAAATAGGAATGACTTGCATTCAGGCAGCAAGATGCTAGACTCCGGGCTCTCTGGCGATGTCGCCATTTTTCTGCCCTATATTTCCGTGATGGCGGTATGCGCCCGCTATCAACAGGAGTTCGGACATGATGTCTTCCTTGCAGCTTCAACTCCCCGAATGGTTTGTCGCCGGCGGCCCCGCCATGTGGCTACTGGCGATCCTGTCGGTGGTGGCCCTCGCCACGCTGATCACCAAGATGCTCCAGTTCGCCCGCCTGCGTCCGGCGGCCAGCAAACAGGCCGACGCCCTGCTGGAAAGCCTGGAACGCGGCGAAAAGCCGGTGGTCGGCGACGCCGGACGCTCACCGGTGGATCAGGTCCTGCTGAGCGCCTGGCACAACCGCGCCATGGACCAGAACAGCTGGGAAGAAGACAGCCTGCGGCGCGGCCGCGAGGCCCTGCAGGACATGCGCGGCGGCCTGCGCACCCTGGAAGTGATCAGTGCGCTGTCACCGCTGATCGGTTTGCTGGGCACAGTGTTCGGCATGATCGGCGCCTTCCAGGCCCTGGAAGCCGCCGGCTCCCAGGTGGACCCGTCGATTCTGTCCGGCGGCATCTGGGAAGCGCTGTTGACCACCGCCGCCGGTCTGACCGTGGCGATTCCCGCCCTGGCCGCCTTCCACTGGGCGGATCGCACCATCGAGCTGTGCCGTGAAAAAATGCAGGACCGTCTCGCCCGCCTGAAAGTGCAGGTGCGCCGTCTCGGCGCCGGCCAGCCCGGCGCCATCGAGGAACCGGCCCGCGAGCACGCACCGCGCCGGGTCGCCGTCGGCGGCTGATCCATGCATCTGGAACCGGAACATCATCGCTCCCCGACCATCAGCCTGACGCCACTGATCGATGTGGTGTTCATCCTGCTGGTGTTTTTCATGCTCGCCAGCCGCTTCGGTGACTGGAAAGACCTGCCCGTGAACGTGCTGCCCAGCGAAGCCAGCGAGCAACGCGACGACAAGGATTGGCTGACCCTCACCGTAACCGCCGACGGCCAGGTGGAAATGGAAGGCGACACCTACCCGGTGTCGGCACTGGCCGAGCGCCTGCAGGGGCGTGACAACACGGTGCTGATCAGCGGCGAAGCGGACGCCCCCCTGCAGGCCGCGCTGGCCACCCTGGACGCGGCGCGCGCCGCCGGCATCGAGGACGTGCAGTTGGAGCTGATGCCATGAATCTGGAGTCCCCGGACAGCGGTCGCCGCCCGCCGTTGGAGCCGGTGCTGCCGCTGATCAACGTGGTGTTCTTGCTGCTGATCTTCTTCATGGTGGCCGGCCAATTGGCACCGCGCCCGGAAGGGGATGTGGAAGCACCGGACAGCGCCAGCGCCGACACCAAGGAAAATCCGGAGCAGCTCATGCTGGTGCTGGACAAGCAAGGCCGCCTGCTGCACCAGGGCGAGCCGGTGGACAGCGGCCGGGTGTCGGATTTAATCCGCGAGCACCAGCGGGCCGCCGCGCTCGACACCGCACAAACCGGCGACCGCCCCGCCGACGCCAAGGAGCCGGTGCGCCTGATGGCCGACGCCGGCACCGCCTTGGGCACGCTGCGTGACAGCCTGGAAACCCTGCGCGACGCCGGCGTGGAAGAAGTCCGCTTGGTAACCCGGAGTAAAAGCACACCGTGATACCCAAACCCCGCGTGATTCTCGCCTGGAGCCTGGCCCTAGCCGCCCATGCCGTTTTGCTGGTGGGCGTGGGCAGCATGACCCTGGCCGGTGGACGACCCGCCAAGCCCGGCCAACAACAGGCCGTGACCCTGAGCTTGGCGCAAAAGCCCAGTGACAGCCCGGTGGCCACGGCCCCCGAGCCGGCCCCGGAGCCAAAGCCCGAGCCAAAGCCCGAGCCAAAGCCCGAGCCGAAGCCTGAACCCGAGCCGGAGCCGAAACCAAAGCCCAAACCGGAACCCAAACCCGAGCCGAAGCCAAAACCAAAGCCGGAGCCTGAACCCGAGCCGGAGCCTGAACCCGAGCCGGAAACCGAACCGGCGGCGCCCGCGCAGCAGCAGGACACGGAAACCCGCACCGCCGACCAGGCCCAGCAACAACCCCAGGGCCAGCAGGGCATTGCCGGCGACCCCGGCGAGGGCGTCCGCCAAAGCGGCGACCACGACAACCTGATGGATCGCTATCTGGGCAAGGTCCGCGATACCATTGAATACAACAAGGAGTATCCGGCGCGGGCGCGCATGCGGCGCCAGCAAGGCGTGGTGGAAGTGGAATTCTTTCTGGACAGCGATGGCCGCGCCCGGGACGTCAACCTGAAGAGCAGCTCCGACAGCCGCATCCTCGACCAGCAATCCCTGGAACTGGTGCGCCGGCTGCGCTTCCCCGAACCGCCGCCGGAACTGGCTTCGGAACCGATTAAGGTGACCGTGCCGATTCACTACAGCCTGTAACTTGGAGCCTGAAGCATGGACGCTTTACCGCAAGCGCTGCTGCTTAGCCTGGTGGCCGGCGCCACCATTCCTCTGGGCGGCCTGCTCGCCCGTTTCGAGCGCATTCGCCCCAACTGGCTGGAAGCGGAATTCCGGCACAGTGTGATCGCCTTCGGCGGCGGCGCTCTACTGGCCGCCGTGGCGCTGGTGTTGATCCCCGAAGGCAGCGCCCGCTTGCCGAACGCCGCCACCCTGGTGGCGTTCGTCGCCGGCGGCGTGGTGTTCATGCTCGCCGACCGGGCACTGGCCCGGCGCGGCGGAGCCGGCGCGCAGTTGATGGCGATGTTGCTGGATTTTATTCCCGAGGCGATCGCCCTGGGCGCGACCCTGGCCGCCGGCCAGGGTGGCGGTGTTCTATTGGCGCTGCTGATCGCCCTGCAGAACGGGCCGGAAGGGTTCAACGCCTACCGGGAAATGCGGCGGGGAACGCGGGTCAGTGCCCGGCGGTTACTCTGGGGGTTCAGCGCCCTGGCCTTGTTGGGGCCGCTCTCCGCCGGGGTCGGCGCGGTCTGGCTGGCGAACGCCCACCAGTTGCTGGGAGCGATCATGGTGTTCGCCGCCGGCGGCATCCTCTATCTAATCTTTCAGGACATCGCCCCACAGGCCCAACTGCGCCGCCATTGGGGGCCGCCGTTGGGCGCCGTGGCGGGCTTTACCCTGGGGCTCGCCGGTCACCTGCTGACCGGCGGCTAAGCCCCAGAGGCGCGGTCATTCGCCCCAGCGCTTCACCAGGGTCTGTTCGACGCCGAGCTGATCGAGGATTCGCGCCACCACGAAATCCACCAGGTCGTCGACGCTCCGCGGGCGGTGATAAAACCCGGGCGCCGCCGGCAGGATAGTGACGCCCAGCCGCGCCAGCTTGAGCATGTTCTCCAGATGAATCGCCGAGAACGGGCTCTCCCGGGGCACCAGGATCAGCTGGCGACGCTCCTTCAGTGCCACGTCCGCCGCCCGCTCAATCAGATTGTCGCTGGCGCCGCTGGCGATCGCCGACAGCGTGCCGGTGGAACAGGGGCACACCACCATGGACGCCGGCGCGCCGGAGCCCGACGCCACCGGCGCGGTCCACTGCTCCAGACCGCACACTGTGAGCGCGCCCTTGCCGGTGCCGGCGTAATCGCGCAGCGCCGTTTCCGCCTTGCCGGTGCCGGCGGGCAGGCTTAGATCGGTCTCCATGCCGATCACCACCCGCGCCGCCTTGGACAAAATCACGAACACTTCGCAGTCCGCCAACAGCAGGCATTGCAGCAGTCGCAGTCCATAGGGCGCGCCGGAGGCGCCGGTGAACGCCAGGGTCACGCGCTGGCGGGCGGTATCAGTCATTACGTTCACTCCCTTGCCGCTGCCGCAACGCGGTCAGCAGTTTTTCGTGCACGCCGCCGAAGCCGCCGTTGCTCATGATCACCACATTGAGCGGGCCGGGCCGGGCCGTCACCGACGCCACCAGGGCGTCCAGGTCGGTCTCCACCCGCGCCGGCACCGGCGAATCGGCGACCACCGCGTCCAGGGACCACTCCAGCCCCGGCGGCTGGTACCAGATCACCTGGTCCGCGTCGCGGGCGCTGGCGGCCAGGGCCTCGCGGTGGGAACCCAGGCGCATGGTGTTGGAGCGCGGCTCGATCACCGCCAGCACGGTCTCGTCGCCGACCCGGCGGCGCAGGCCGTCCAGGGTGGTGGCGATGGCGGTGGGATGGTGGGCGAAGTCGTCGTAGACGCGCACGCCGTCCACTTCGCCGCGCAGTTCCATGCGACGCTTCACGCCCTGGAAGCGGCCCAGGGCGGCGGCGCCGTCTTCCAGGGTGACACCCACATGGCGCGCCGCCAGCAACGCGGCCATGGCGTTATTGACGTTATGGCGACCGGTGAGCGACCAATCCACCACGGCAAGGTCGGCGCCCTTCTCCAGCACCGTGAAGCGGGAACCGTCCGGCCGCTCCAGCCGGTAGCCGGGGTCGGCCTGTTCGCCGAACCGCTCCACCTCGCTCCAGCAGCCCCGCGCCAGGGTTTCCTCCAGAGCGGCTTCTCCGTGGGGCAGAATCACCCGGCCCAGGGACGGCACGGTGCGCAGCAGATGGTGAAACTGGGTTTGGATGGCGGCCAGGTCCGGAAAGATATCCGCGTGGTCGAACTCGAGATTGTTGAGCACAACGGTGCGCGGCCGGTAGTGGACGAACTTGCTGCGTTTGTCGAAAAAGGCGGTGTCGTACTCGTCCGCCTCGACCACGAAAAACGGCGTACCGCCGAGCCGCGCGGAGACGCCGAAGTTGCCCGGCACGCCGCCGATCAGATAACCGGGATCGAGGCCCGCGTCTTCCAGAATCCAGGCCAGCATCGACGCGGTGGTGGTTTTGCCGTGGGTCCCCGCCACCGCCAGCACCCAGCGCCCCGGCAGCACCACCTCGGCGAGCAGTTGCGCCCCGGAGGTATAGGGCATGCCCTGGTCAAGCACATGCTCCACCGCCGGGTTGCCCCGGCTCAGGACGTTGCCGATCACCACCAGGTCCGGGGCCGGCTCCAGTTGAGCGGGATCATAGCCCTGGATCAACTCGATACCGGCGGCGCTGAGCTGATCGCTCATCGGCGGGTAGACGTTCTGATCGGAGCCGGTGACCCGGTGTCCCTGGGCCCGGACCAGCTGCGCCAGCGACCCCATGAAGGTGCCGCAGACGCCGAGAATATGGATGTGCATGGAAAACCTCGCAGCAATATCCGAGCCAGGATACAGGATGCACGATGCGGTCCGGTAGGTCGGCTTAGCGGCAGCGTAAGCCGACAAAAGCGATGCAGCTGGCTCCCCCACGTCCGATGTCGGCTTCCGCTGCGCTAAGCCGACCTACGCGGCTTGCGATAAACGCCGTGACGCAGGAAGCTATCTCTTTTTTTGAATCGTTCGAGGAGAGACAAAGATGCTGACCATCAACGGCGCCGACGAGCTAAAAAGCTGGGAAGGCAAGGAACTGGGCGTCACCGAATGGATGACGGTGAGCCAGGAACGCATCAACCAGTTCGCCGAAGCCACCGGCGACCACCAGTGGATCCATGTGGACGTGGAGCGCGCCAAGAAAGAATCGCCGATGGGCGGCCCAATCGCGCACGGCTACCTGACCCTGTCACTGATCCCCATGTTCAAGGATGAGATCTACACCATCGAAGGCGCCAAGGCGGGCCTGAACTACGGCCTCAACAGCTGCCGCTTTCTGACCCCGGTCCCCGCCGGCGCGCGCGTCCGCGGCCGCTTCGTGATGAAGTCCGTCGCCGCCAAAGGCGAAGGCCGCTACCTGCTCTGCAACGAAGTCACCATCGAACTGGAAGGCAGCGACAAACCCGCCTGCGTCGCCGAAAGTCTTGGCATGGTGCTGTTTTAACAGCGAACCGTAGGTCGGGTTAGCGAAGCGTAACCCGACAGACAAGGGAGTGAGTACCGCAACGCCCGGCGCCGCCCGCGGTGCCGGATGTCGGGTTTCGCTGCGCTCAACCCGACCTACGTGGCTACGCGGCGCTTTGGTTCAGCACCTCCGGCATCAAGGCACCGACCAGCATAAAGGTGAGAATCAACAACCCGAACGCCATCGCCAGGCCCAGCAACGGGCCGATGGCGAAGGCGCGATGGAAAATAAACGCCTGCACCGCCAACTGCCAGCTCACCAACAACAGGTACACGCCCTCCAGAATGGACGGCGTGCCGCCCACCGCGTGGCCGATCAGCAGCATCGGCAGCGCCAGCAACGACAACGCGATGTCCACACCAATCAGCGCGATGGCGGTCTGGGTCCAACGACCCAGCAGGTTCTTGAACGCCAGCACCATGGCGCTGGCGCCCAGCAATACCCCCATGGCCAGCAGTTGCACGCCGACCATCTGGGCCACCGTGAGCCCGTCCTGCAGGGCGGCGCTGAGCAATTGGATCACCATCCACAGCACCAGCAATATCCCCACCAGGGGCGGCGCGTAGGGCATGTCTTCCGGCCCGCGGCGGAATACGCACAGGCGTGCGAATACGTTCAATAAAGCGTTCATGGTTCCTCCCGGCGCGTATTGTTCCAGAGCCCCGCGCTCGACACCATGCCCTGGCCGCCCGTTAGGCATCGCCCTGGCGCCCCAGGCAGGCTAAAATGCGCGCCAATTTCAGCAGGAGGTCCGTAATGGCGCGCAAAAACGCTTTCTACGCTCAGTCCGGTGGTGTCACCGCCGTGATCAACGCATCCGCCGCCGGGGTGATCGAAGCCGCCCGGGAGAACAAGCAGACCATCGGCAAGGTCTACGCCGGTCGCAACGGCATCATCGGCGCCCTCACCGAAGACCTGATCGACACCAGCAAAGAAAGCAAAAGCGCCATTGAAGCGCTCAAGCACACCCCCGGCGGCGCCTTCGGCTCCTGCCGCTACAAGCTCAAGGACCTGGAAAGCTCACGCCGCGAATACGAGCGGCTGATCGAAGTGTTCAAGGCCCACAACATCGGCTACTTCTTCTACAACGGCGGCGGCGACTCCGCCGACACCTGCCTGAAGATCTCCCAGCTTTCCGAAAAAATGGGCTACCCGATCCAGGCCATCCACGTGCCCAAAACCGTGGACAACGATCTGCCGATCACCGACGTCAGCCCGGGCTTCGGCTCGGTGGCCAAATACACCGCCGTGAGCTGCCGCGAAGCGTCCCTGGACGTGGCCAGCATGTGCGCCACCTCCACCAAGGTGTTCGTGATGGAAGTGATGGGCCGCCACGCCGGCTGGATCGCCGCCAGCGCCGGACTCGCCAAGGACAACCCGGACGATGCCCCGCACATCATCCTGTTCCCGGAAATCGCCTTTGATCAGAAGGCGTTCCTGAAGAAAGTGGACGACACCGTCAAGAAAGTGGGCTACTGCGTGATCGTAGTCTCCGAAGGCGCGCGCACCGCCGACGGCACCTTCCTGGCCGACGCCGGCACCACCGACGCCTTCGGCCACAAGCAGCTCGGCGGCGTGGCGCCGGTGCTGGCGCAGATGGTGAAGAGCGAGCTGGGCTACAAATACCACTGGGCGGTGAGCGACTACCTCCAGCGCGCGGCCCGCCATATCGCCTCCAAGACCGACGTGGACCAGGCCTACGCCGTGGGCCGCGCCGCCGTGGAATTCGCCGTCGCCGGCAAGAACGCGGTGATGCCCACGATTGTCCGCAAGGACACAAAAAAGTACGCCTGGACCATCGGCGAGGCGCCGCTCAGCAAAGTGGCCAACGTGGAAAAGAAGATGCCGCGCAAGTTCATCAGCAAGGACGGCTTCGGCATCACCCCCTCCGGCCGCGCCTACCTGGAACCGCTGATCGGCGGCGAATCCTACCCGCCCTACAAAAACGGTCTGCCCCAGTTCGCGCAGCTCAAGCTGGTGGCCGTGCCGAAGAAGCTCAACGACGCCTTCGAAGTGTAGGTAGGTCGGATTAGCCGAAGGCGTAATCCGACAGCCGACCATTTAAAGACACGCAGAGCGTCGCTGTCGGACAGACCGTGTCGGGTTACGCTCCGCTAACCCGACCTACAGCTTTCTCCAATTCAGCCGCCCGCCACGAAAGAGAATGCAAGCAATTCTCATTTTGGGTAGACTCTCGCCACAGAATTACCCATAACTCGTACACGGGGCTCACCATGCGACATCCTGCCTTGCGGCTTTCCGCGCTTTCCTTTGCCGTTCTTGTCAGCGGCGCCTTTTCCAGCGCCTACGCGCAAACCAGCGACGACGCCAACGTCCTGGCGCCGGTCGAAGTGCAATCCAGCGCCACCGCGTCCGAGGGGGGGCTGAGCGAGGCCTACGCCGGCGGTCAGGTGGCGGAGGGCGGCAGCATCGGGATACTCGGCGCCCAGGACGTGATGGATACCCCCTATAACGTCACCAGCTACACCGAACAGCTGATCGAGGACCAGCAAGCGGCCAGCGTCGGCGATATCCTACTGAACGACCCGGCGGTGCGGGTGGCGCGCGGCTTCGGCAATTATCAGCAGGTCTATCTGGTGCGCGGTCTGCCCGTGTTTTCCGACGACATCACCTATAACGGTCTGTACGGCCTGCTGCCGCGCCAGTATCTGGCTTCCGAGTTCATTGAGCGGGTGCAGGTGTTCCGTGGCGCCAACACCTTCTTGAAAGGCGCGGCGCCCGGCGGCAGCGGCCTGGGCGGCGCCGTTAACATCGTGCCTAAGCGCGCGCCCAACCGCGCGCTGAACCAGGTGACCCTGGGCACGCAGAGCGGCGGCCAGGGCTACGCCGCCGCCGATCTGGCCAACCGCTCCGACGACGGCCGTTTCGGTATTCGTCTGAACGTGGCCCGCCGGGACGGCGACACCGCCGTGGACGGCGAGGAAGAGGAACTGTCCATGGCTCATATCGGCGTGGATTTCCGCGAGGAAGACTTCCGGGTGTCCGCCGATCTGGGCTTCCAGAAGCACCGTATCGACGGTGGCCAGCCGAGCATTACGTTCCGCAATGTTCCGGGGAACGTGGTGCCCATCACCGACGCACCGGACGCCGACGAATCCATCGGTCAGCCGTGGACCTACTCGGATTCCAATGACGTCTTCGGCACGCTGCGTGCCGAGTACGATTTCGCCGACAACATTACCGGTTGGGCCGCCATCGGTGCCCGACGCGGCGAAGAGGACTCCATCTTCGCCAATCCCACCGTGGAGAACACCAGCGGCGACTACACCGCCAGCCGTTTCGACACCGCCCGCGAGGACACGGTTATCACCGGCGAAACCGGGGTGCGTTTCGACTTCCAAACCGGCGGCATCGGCCACACAGTGAGCGTGTCCGGTTCCCGCTATGAACTGGAATCCAAAAACGCCTTCGCCGGGGGCGGCGGCGTGACCGGCAACATCTACAGTCCGACCGACGAGCCCCAGCCGGGCTATACCTTCTCGGGCGGCAACCTGGACCACCCACAGCTGACCGTGAAAACCCAGTTCGACAGCATTGCCCTCTCCGACCAGCTGTCCATGTTGGAAGAACGTTTACTGGTCACCCTGGGCGCCCGCTATCAGAACATTCAGGACAAGAGCTACGACTACGGCGGCGGTCCCCGTAACGCCAATTACGACGACAGCGCGCTCACTCCGACTTTGGGCGTCTTGTACAAACTGCGCCCCTCCATCTCGCTGTACGCCAACTACATCGAAGGCCTGCAGAAGGGCCAAGTGGCACCGGAAACCGACAGTGACGGCGACCCGGTGGTCAACGGCGGCGAAGCGCTCGAACCCTACGAAACCCAGCAAACCGAAGTGGGCGTGAAATACGACGGCGGCAACATCGGCGGCAGCGTTTCCATTTATCGTAGCGAAAAGCCGATCGCCGGCCTTAACGCCGCCAACGTCTATAAGGTGATCGACGACCAGGAAAACACCGGCCTGGAACTGATGGCCTACGGCAACGCTACCCCGAACCTGACGGTGCTGGGCGGTGTCAGCTTCCTGGACGCGGACGTGGACGGCAACGACGCCATCGGCTCGCCGGACACCCAGGCCAACCTGAACCTGGAATACCGGGTGCCGCAATTGCCGGACCTGGCGGTGGACGGCCGCGTAATCTACACCAGCTCGCAGTATGCCAACGACGCCAACACCCAAAAAGTGGATTCCTGGACCCGGCTGGATCTGGGCGCGCGTTACCTGATCGCCTTGAGCGACAGCACGTTCCTGACCCTGCGCGGCCGGGTCGAGAACGTCACCGGCGAGGACTATTGGGCCTCCGCCGGCGGCTTCCCGGGGGCCGGTTACCTGACCATCGGCGCACCGCGCACCGTGCTGGTGTCCGCCACCCTGGACTTCTAAACTCCCGGGTTTATCGGCAACGACAACTCAGGCGCCCCGTTCGGCGGGGCGCTCAGGCAGTCAAACATGCAACAGAGCACCCTCCGCGCCTGGTCGGCGGTACACAAATGGACCAGCCTGATCTGCACGGCCTTCATTCTGATGCTGTGCCTCACCGGTCTGCCCCTGATCTTCCACGATGAGATCGACGCGGCGCTGGACGACAGCGAATGGCAACCGGCCAACCCGGACGGCCCGCTGCTGTCTCTGGACCGCATGCTGGACGCGGCGCTCGCCAACCGGCCGGATCACGTGCCGCTGTTCATGAGCTTCGACACCGATCGGCCGGTGGTGAACGTGACCAGCGGGCCGACGCCGGACGCCTCCGACGGCGAGATGCACTTCGCCTCCTTCGACCGCACCAGTGGCGAGTTGGTCCCCGGCCACCATGAAGGCGGCGTGATGGACTTCATCCTGCGGCTGCACACGGACATGTTCCTGGGCCTGCCCGGCATGCTGTTTTTGGGCGCCATGGGCTTTTTGCTGTTTATCGCCATTGTGTCCGGCGTGGTGCTCTACGCGCCGTTCATGCGCAAGCTGGACTTCGGCACCCTGCGCACCGAGCGCTCCAAGCGCCTCAAATGGCTCGATTACCACAACCTGCTGGGCGTGGTCACCGTCGCCTGGCTCACCGTGGTGGGGCTGACCGGCGTGGTCAATACGCTCTCCACCCCGATCGTGGACACCTGGCGCACCCAGGCCCTGGCCGATCTCACCGAGGGCTACCGGGACGCCCCGGTGCCCACCCCGGCGGAAATGGCCTCGCTGGACCGCGCCGTGGCCCAGGCTGAAGCGGCTGCGCCGGACATGACGCTGCAGTTCGTCGCCTTCCCCGGCGGTGGCTGGTCCACCGACCACCACTTCGCGATCTTCCTGCACGGCAACACATCGCTGACGGAGCACATCATCACCCCGGCCCTGGTGGACGCCCGCAGCGGTGAATTCGCCGACATGCGCGAAATGCCCTGGTACAACAAAACCCTGTCGCTGTCCGGGCCGCTGCACTTCGGCGACTACGGCGGCCTGCCGCTGAAAATCCTCTGGGCGGTCCTCGACGTGATCACCATCGTGGTGCTGATCACCGGCCTCTATCTCTGGGTGGCGCGCCGCCGCGCCAACCCGGCCACCGCCCGCGACGGCGTGCCCATCCCGACACAAACGGCCGGGAGCAAACCTTGATGCACGAGAACCGAATCCGGCGCCGCAAAACGCCCCGGCAAATCTTCGCGGCGCCGATCTTCATCGCGCTGCTGAGCCTGGTGGGGCTGCTCGCCGCCCTGCTCGGCAACGGCGTCTTCGACTGGGTGTCCTGGGTGGGCCTGGCGGTCCCGGTGCTAATGGTCGGCTGGGCTATGAAAGCCCGGCGGCGGTGATTCACCAACGTTCTCCAAGCACGGAATCCGTTCGCACAGGATGCTGATAGTATCGGGGCATGAAAGCACTTTCCGTCTCGCTACTGATCAGTCTTTTGATCGTGCCACCGCCAAGCGCCGCCGGTAACGACGACCCCGCCACAGTGCTGGTGGTGCGCCACCGCTGGCACACCGGCATCGTGCTGCCGGCGGACCGGCTGGCGCCGACGCTGGCGTTCCTGGACGAACACTTCAGCGACCCGGCCTGGTACGAAATCGGCTGGGGCGACAACGACTTCTATCGACGCACGGACAACGTCTGGCTGCTGGGCAAGGCGCTGTTCTGGCCCACTAACACGGTGCTGCATGTGGTCGGGCTGGATAAGCATCCGGCGGACTTGCCGAACAGCGACGTTGAGGCGCTGTGCCTGTCCGCCGATGGGCTGAAGGCTTTGCAGACCGCGCTGGCGAATGATTTCCAACTGGACCCCGAAGGCCGCCCGGTGAACGCCGATCCGGGGCTGTACGGCGACAGCCGCTTCTTTCCCGCCCGGGGGCACTTCTGGTTCGGCCGCACCTGTAATACCTGGACCGCGCAGCGGCTGCGCGACGGCGGCGTGGATATCCGCACCTTCATGACCCTGCGCGCCAAGAGCGTGATGGCGCAGATCCGCGACCACGGTCAGGCGGGGGCCTGCGTGGAATAATACGTCTCTGGTATCCTGCCGGTCGGCGTTGCCGGCCTTTCGCTTGCAGGCAAGCGCCCACAGATCGGGCTTCGTAGAGCCCCTGGCACCAAGGAGAAACAACCGATGCGGAACGTGTGCGTGTATTGCGGGTCCAGCCCGGGGCGGCGGGAGAATTATGTGGCGGCGGCGCGGGCGTTCGCCCGGGAGCTGGTGGCGCGGGGCATGGGCTTGGTCTACGGCGGCGCCAGCGTGGGCGTCATGGGCGCGGTGGCGGATGCGGTGCTGGCGGAGGGCGGCCGGGTCACCGGGGTGATCCCGCGGGCCTTGCAGGAAAAAGAGCTGGCGCACCCGGGCCTCACCGAGCTGCACGTCACCGGCTCCATGCACGAGCGCAAGACACTCATGGCCGAACTGGCGGACGGCTTCGTCGCCATGCCCGGCGGCGTCGGCACGCTGGAAGAGCTGTTCGAGATCTGGACCTGGGCGCAGCTGGGCTGGCACCACAAACCCTGCGCGCTGTTCAATGTAGCCGGCTACTACGATGGCCTGCGCACTTTCCTGGATCACGCCACCGCAGAAGAATTCCTGCGCCCGGCGCACCGGGACATGCTGATCGTCGAATCAGAGCCGACCGCACTGCTGGACCGCATGGCCGATTACCAGCCGCCGCAGTCCAAGCAATGGGTGAAGAAAGGCGATTTGTGAGCAAACCCCGGGGGCAGCGCGGCCAGATAACCGACCACCACGCCGCACAGAATCGGCAATAGCCGGAACAGCCCGTGGGCCAGGGTCGCCACCAGCATGGTGGTGAGCAGCGCCGCCATCGACACAAGCAGGGCCTCGCCGTAGGGGAAAATCCGTTCGGCACCGTTGCCGCTCAGACCCATGGCGAAGTTCACCGCCGTGGGCGATGGGCGCCGATCAGAATATTCATTTGGTGCCGAAGATCTTGTCGCCGGCGTCGCCCAGGCCAGGGACGATGTAGCCGTCTTCGTTGAGGCCCTTATCCACCGACGCGGTGTAGAGCGTCACGTCCGGGTGCGCCTCGTGGAGGCGGCGGATGCCTTCCGGCGCGGCCACCAGCACCAGCGCGCGAATCTGGCTGCAGCCGGCTTTCTTGAGCATGCCGATGGTGGCCACCATGGAGCCGCCGGTGGCCAGCATCGGGTCGATCACCAGGGCCAGCCGCTCATCCAGCCCGTGGGCCAGCTTCTCGAAATAGGTCACCGGCTCCAGGGTTTCTTCATTGCGGTACAGCCCCACCACGCTGACCTTGGCGCTGGGAATCAGCTCCAGCACGCCGTCCAACATGCCGATGCCGGCGCGCAGAATCGGCACCACGGTAACTTTCTTGCCCTTGATGCGCTGGGCCGGTACCGGACCCATCCAGGTATCCACGTGGTAGTTTTCCAGCAGCAGGTCGCTGGTGGCTTCGTAGGTCAAAAGACTGGCCACTTCGGCGGTGAGCTGGCGAAAGCCGCGGGTGCTCAGGTTCTTCTGCCGCAGCAGACCCAGCTTGTGTTTGACCAGGGGATGGGCGATTTCATGGACATGCATGGTGTTCGGCTCCTCGTACTGACGCGCGTCGAATTGTACCCGCCCCGCCGCCGGGAGGCACCGGGCGGTACGACTTTCGGCGATTAGCCAGGCAGGCCGCGCGGTTGCTATAATCCGCGCCCGTTCACACAGGGCACCACCACGGTCCCTGCCCGATGACCAATCGCTGAAAGGACAGACCATGGATTTTGCAAAGGTACCCGCCGGGAAAGACGTTCCCGAAGATATCTACGTCGCCATTGAGATCCCGGCCAACGCCGACCCGATCAAATACGAGATCGACAAGGACAGCAACGCCATCTTCGTCGACCGTTTCATGGCCACGCCCATGTTCTATCCGGCCAACTACGGGTACATCCCCAACACCCTGTCCGAAGACGGCGACCCGCTGGACGTGCTGGTGGTAACGCCTTACCCGGTGGTGCCCGGCTCCGTGATCCGCTGCCGCCCGGTGGGCGTGCTCAACATGACCGACGAGGCGGGCAAGGACGCCAAACTGGTGGCCGTACCCCACACCAAGCTCAGCAAGCTCTATGACGACGTCAAGGAAGTGACCGACCTGCCCGAGCTGCTGCTGGCGCAGATCAAGCACTTCTTCGAGCACTACAAAGAGCTGGAAGCGGGCAAATGGGTGAAAGTGGACGGCTGGGCCGACGCCGCCGCCGCCAAAGAGGAAATCCTCAAGTCCGTGGCCGCCTTCGAGAAGAAGTAACACTCGGCGTTCCCCCGCCCCGGTAGGCCTTAGGCGTCTGACCGCTCCAGCGTTTGAACGCGCGGGAGAAATTGGCGACGTCGTTGTAGCCCAGGGCGTAGGCCACCTCGCTGATGCGCAAGGCGCGGTCAGCGAGCAGCTTGCGGGCTTGCCGGTAGCGGGCTTCGTCCTGCAATTGCCGGTAGGTGAGCTCCGCCTGCTGCAGGTGGCGCTTGAGGGTGCGCGGTGAGGTGGCCAGCTGTTCGGCCATGTCGGCGAGCTCCGGCAGCGGCGCTGGGTGATCGTGCAGTACGGCGCGCACCCGCTCCGGCAACGGTCCTTCCTGATTGGCGCGCCAGCGCCGGAATTCCAGTTCGCACTGCTCCCGGGCCAGGGCTTCCGCCTGCGGGTCGGCCAGCCGTGGCCGCGCCGTCAGCAACGCCTCGGAGACGATCAGCGCGTCCCGCGCCTGGCCGTAGTGGACCGGCACCGGCACCGCCTTGCGCAGGGCCTCGGCGTGGGGCGGCGGCGCGCCCTGGAAGTGCACCTCGGCGCCCTCCGGGCTTGCTTCCAGCAGCTGCTCCAGCATGTACACGAAGCCGATCACCATGGCCTCAATGACGAAGTTTTGTATCGGCCCGGGGGGAAAGTCGGTGCGGAAGCTCAGCGCCTGACGACGTTCGGCCAGGGGCGCCCGCTCCACGCTCAGAAACGGCGCGCGCAGCCCCAGATAGCGGCGCGCCGCCTCCAGGCCGTCGTCCATGGTGGCACTGGAGAGCGCCAGCAGGCCCACCGGCCCATGCAAGGTAATGCGCATGGCGCGGGCGTAACGAAACCCCAGGCCGGCGTCGCCGACCAGTGCCAGTGCCGCCTCGGCGGCGGCGTCCGCCTGCTCCAGCGGCAAACGGTACTCCGAGTCGAGCAGCTGCTCGCGCTTGAGGCCAAGGGTTTTCAGCAGCGCCGCCGGGTCGTGCCCCAGATCACGGAGGACATCGCACAGCAGCACCACATAGATGCCGGGAATACCGGGGGTGAACCAGGTCCGGCCTGAAACGACCACAGGTTGGCCCTCCACAACAAGACGGGAAGGCACGACTGGACCATAGTTGTTGACATCAATCAATGGCAGAAACCCCGGAGTCGCCATGAAACTGCTTTCCCGTTCCCGCCGCGCCGTCGAAAGTTTGCCGATTCGCCCGCGCCGCATGAACTTCCGTTTCAAAGGGCTGGAAAACACCCGCTACTGGTTCGACAACGATCCGGTGCTGACCCACTTCATGAATGTGCTGTCGGTGACCTTCCCGGACGGCGAGCGCTTCTTCGTCGACGCGGTGCGCACCTTCCGCGACCGGGTCGACGACCCGCAGCGCCAGAAGGACATCTCCGGCTTTATCGGCCAGGAAGCGATGCATTCCCTGGAGCACCAGGCGTTCAACGACCTGGTGTCCGGCAAGGGCTATGAAGACCTGGTTGAGAAAGCCCTGGGCGTGACCCGGCATCTGCTCGCCGGCGGCCGCAAGCACCTCAGCGCCGAAGAGCAACTGGCCGCCACCGCCGGCCTGGAGCACATCACCGCGATTCTCGCCGACACCATTCTGCGGCGCGGCGACATGGTGGAAAAAATGGACCCGTCGGTACGCGACCTGTGGGTGTGGCACTCCATCGAGGAGACCGAGCACAAGGCGGTGGCCTTCGATCTCTACCAGGATGTGGACGGCGGCTACTGGCGCCGCCAGCGCACCTTCGTGACCGGCACCGCCTATCTGGTCGGTTTCAGCGCCTACTTTACCTGGCAGTTCCTCAAGCAGGACGGCGTCAACCGCAAGCCGCTGACCCTGGCCAAGGGCTTGTGGAAGATGTTCGGCTACCGAGGCGTGGTGAGCGCGGCGGTGCCGGCCTGGTTCCAATACCTGCGCCCGGATTTTCATCCCTGGCAGGACGATAATACCCACCTGCTGGACGACTGGCGCGCTACCCTGCCCGAGCCGGCGGTGTCCGCCGCCGCCTGATCCGGTCCGCGAAAAAAATGGACAGCCGAAAACCGCCCCTTCATCCTTTGGGGGCGGTTTTCACTGTCAGGCGGATTCATGACTTCGGACAACACCCCCTCTTCCGGTACGCCCCACAAAGATCGACTGTTCGCGGAACAGGACCGAGCGATCAGCGACTTCGATTTCGGCGAGAGCACCGCCCGGGTGTTCGACGACATGCTCGACCGGAGCATTCCCCAATACAGCGAGCTGCAACGCATGATCGGCGAGCTGGCCGGCGAATTCGCCACCCCCGGCTCACGGGTCTACGACCTCGGCTGCTCCACCGGCCTGACCCTGAAAAGCCTGGACCGCACCGTCGACCACGACGCCACCCTGGTGGGCGTGGATTATTCCCCGGCGATGCTGGATAAAGCGAAACAGAATCTCGGCGATCAATACCACGCCGGCCGCCTGCGACTGGAACACGCCGACCTCAATGACGGCATCCGCATCGAGAACGCCTCCGTGGTGGTGCTCAACCTGACCCTGCAGTTCGTGCGCCCGCTCAACCGAGAAAGCCTGCTGCGCTCGATCATCGAAGGCCTGAATCCGGGCGGCGTGCTGATTCTGGTGGAAAAGGTGCTGGGCAGCGACGCGCTGCTCAACCGGCTGTGGATCAAGCTCTACTACGACATGAAGATGCGCAACGGCTATTCGGAAACGGAGATCGCCAAGAAACGGGAGTCGCTGGAAAACGTGCTGATTCCCTACCGCCCGGACGAGAACATCAAGATTCTCGCCCGCAACGGTTTGGATAACGTGGACATGTTCTTCAAGTGGTACAACTTCGCCGGGTTTATTGGCGTGAAGGCATAACGAGCGTCGTGACCGCCACCCCTGGCTGCGCGTAAACCGCGCTGCGAAGCAAGGTTTCTGTCGCGATTTACCCCTCTTGCAGGAGCTTCCGCAAGTCCACCAGGGAAGCGTTGGCGCGGGCCATGTAATTGGCCATCACCAGGGAGTGGTTGGCGAACAAGCCGAAACCGGAACCGTTAAGGACCACCGGGCTCCACAAGGTCTGCTGGGTGGCCTCCAGTTCGCGCACCATCTGCCGGAAGCTGACGGTGGCGTTCTTGCGGCGCAGCACGTCGGCGAAGTCCACCTCCACGGCGCGCATCAGCTGCACCAGGGCCCAGGACGCCCCGCGCGCCTCATAAAAGACGTTGTCGATCCGCATCCACGGGGTTTTAACAAAGCGCTCTTCCTTGTCCAGCTCGCCCACCGGCGTGTTGTTATCGGTGTTCAGTTGAGTGCGGCCGACGCTCTGACTGAGACTCAGGCTCAGCGCGCCGAGCCGGTTCTGCACCTCATTGAGCCAGTAGTTGAGGTTGTCGGCGCGGGCATAGAACTGGGCGCTGCCGTCCTGCCGGCGCAATGCCTCCAGGTAATTCTCCAGCGCACGGATGCCGCGCCGGTACTCGCTTTCGGTGGCCGGCATGGCCCAGCTTTCGGCGTCGAAGTTAAACTGTGGCTCGGCGATGGCCAGGAACGGGTCCTCCTGGCTTTGCGACCGGGAGCGGCTCATGTCACGGCGCATCACCCGGGTCACGTCGCGCAACTGCACCAGCACCCCGAATTCCCAGGACGGCATATTATCCAGCCACAGCCGGTGCGGCAGCATGTCGTTGCTGAGGTAACCGCCGGGCTTGTCGAGCAGGGTGCTGGCCACATGGATCACTTCCCGGGTCATGGTTTCCCCGGCCACCGCGCCATCACGGCGGTTCACTTCCGACAAATCCGGTTCCCAGCTCCAGTACCAACCCAGCGCCACGTCCACCAGCAGCAGAATAGCCAGCAGCCACAGCACGCCTTTCCAGATGCGGTTGTTCCTGGGGTCCAGCAGGGTGTCCCCCACCTTTTGCCCGAATTTATCGTCTGTCATTGTCGTCCCCGAGTGTCGTTCGTCCAGCAAGGCTACCAGAGTAACGTCAAGCGACGGCGAAGGGCGACCACCACAACGTTTAGTTTTGCGTCGCCGGGCCGGGACGGGGAGAATGGCTCGCCGGCGTGGCTCGACGCCCAGGCATACTTGTGCGGTGATTTTCCCGGCGCCTCCGGGAACCCGGCCCCCGGTCCGGCATCGAAAGGCTGTATCCAGTGGGAGGAATAGATGACGTTGACTCTGCGCATGCTGATCGCGGTGGCGGGACTTGCTTTAAGCGCGGCAACCCCGGCGTTGACCCTGGGCGGCGGGAACGACCCGTTCGGCGGCGACGAACAGCGCCTGCCCAGCGTGAACGAAGCGATCCAGGTGGTGCCCGACGCGGACTGGGACCGTCAGCAGCTGCTGGTCAGCTTCAGCATGCTCGACCGGGTCTACCTCTACCGCCACCGCCTCGACTTCACCCTGCGCGACGCCAACGGCAACCTGCTGGACGATTTCGACGACCTGGAGCTGCCCCCCGGCGAGGACAAGACCGACGAAATCTACGGCGACGTAAAGGTCTACTTCGGCCAGCTCGACGTACATCTGCCCGTGGACAGCGTGCCCCTGGTCGACACCGAGCTGGAAGTGCGATACCAGGGCTGCATCGAGGACAAGCTGTGCTACCCGCCGGAGGTACGCACCTTCTCGTTCAGCGCCCCCGGCCCGGAGCGCGCACCGGCGGCCGGCGCACCGGCGACCGTCAGCGGCTCCGAAAGCGGCGGCGCACCGTCCGGCGAGTCCCGCGACGACGGCTTCTTCAGCATTCTGCTCTCCGAAGACGCCAACGCCTTCAACAACTGGATGCACGACCGCAACCTGGGGCTGATCGTGGCGCTGTTCTTCGCCGGCGGCCTGCTGCTTGCCTTTACCCCTTGCGTGTTTCCCATGGTGCCGATCCTGTCCGGGATCATCGCCGGGCAAAGTGATTCCAGCGCCCGGCGCGGCTTTATACTCAGTTGCGCCTATGTGCTCGGCGTGGCGGTGCCTTACACCGTGGCCGGCCTGCTGGTGGCGGTGTTCGGCGCCGGCCTTAACTTGCAGTTTCTGCTCCAGCAGCCGGCCGCCATTCTCACCAGCGTGGTGATCTTCGTACTGCTGGCGCTGTCCATGTTCGGCCTCTTCGAGCTGCAACTGCCGGAGAAACTGCGCAACCGACTCAATAACGCCGGCCCCAGCGGCCGCGGCGGCCTGGGCGGCGCGGCGCTGCTGGGCGCTATTTCCGCTCTAGTGGTGTCCCCCTGCGTGACACCGATTCTGGCCGGCGCGCTGCTCTATGTAGCGGGGACCGGCGACGCGGCTACCGGCGCCGCCTCCCTGTTCGCTCTGGCGCTGGGCATGGGCGTGCCGCTGATTATCTTCGGCACCGGCGGCGGTCACCTGCTGCCCCGCGCCGGCCAGTGGATGGAAGACATCAAACGCTTCTTCGGCGTGGTAATGCTGGCCGTGGCCATCTGGCTGCTCGACCGCATTGTCGGCGACACCCTCACCCTGGCCCTCTACGGCCTGCTACTGGCGGTGTACGGCGTGCAGCTCGGCGCCCTGGAGCCGGTCCGCGAAGGCGGCTCCCGCCTGAAACGGGGGCTCGCCCTGGTGCTGGCCCTGTACGGCGCGATCATGGTGGTGGGCGCCGCCGGCGGCGGCAGCGATCCCTGGCAGCCGCTCAAGTCCCTGACCCAGCCGCAAACAGAGAGCAGCGGCCAGGACGGCGGCGATACGGACACGCCGAACGCCTCCCAACACGGCCCCTGGATCGACGTCGAGGGCCGTCAGGACCTGCGCGACGCCCTGGCCCGCTCCGCCGAGGCGGGCAACCCGGTGCTGGTGGATTTCTTCGCCGAATGGTGCGTGGCCTGCAAGGTGATGGAGGAAACCACCCTCAGCGACCCGCGCGTCCTCGACGCCATGGCCGGCTACGACCTCTACCGCGTCGACATCACCGAGATAAACCAGGAAAACCAGAACATCATGGCCGACTACAACATCTTCGGCCTGCCCAGCTTCGTCTTCTTCGCCCCCGACGGCGAGGAGGTTCCCGAATCCCGCGTGCTCGGCGAAATGGACAGTGAGCGTTTTCTCAAGCATCTGGAGCGGCGGGTGACGCCGCACCTTTGAGCCCGCGCACATACATGTAACCAATGGTGTAAAGTCCTTTTTTCCTTCATGAGATACCCTTAGACTCCCAAATATTGGGAAAGCCGGGGTAAAACTGGCTTTTTGCCACACGTTCAACGCAGATAACGACAAATTCAGGGGTATACGCCTTGGCTAGCATCCTCGTCCTGCACGGCCCCAACCTGAACCTGCTGGGCCGCCGTGAGCCGGACCAGTACGGCGCCGCCACCCTGGCGGAGATCGATCAGGCACTGATGGACCAGGCCGCCGAGGCCGGACACCACCTGCAGCATCTGCAAAGCAACGCCGAGTACGAACTGATCGAACGCATCCACGGCGCCCCCGCGGAAGGCATCGACTTCATTCTGTTCAACCCGGCCGCGTTCACCCATACCAGCGTGGCGCTGCGCGACGCTCTGCTGGCGGTGCGGATTCCGTTTATCGAGGTGCACCTTTCCAACGTGCATCGCCGTGAAACGTTCCGCCATCACTCTTATTTCTCCGACATCGCCGAGGGCGTCATTTGCGGCCTGGGCGCCCCCGGCTACCGGCTGGCGTTGGCCGCCGCCCTGGAAAAACTGGATCAGGCACAGGAATGAGCATGGACATTCGAAAAATCAAAAAGCTGATTGAACTGCTGGAAGAGTCCGGCATTGAAGAACTGGAAATTCAGGAAGGCGAGGAATCCGTGCGCATCAGCCGTGGCAGCCGCCACGCGGCGCCCGTGTACGCCCCTCAGCCGGCGCCCCAGGCACCCGCACCGGCGGCGGCCCCGGAACCGGCGGCGCCCGCCCAGGACAATACCCCCAGCGGTCACCTGGTGCGCTCGCCGATGGTCGGCACTTTCTACCGGTCCCCGTCCCCGGGCGCGGCGTCCTTTGTGGAGGTGGGCCAGAAAGTGAAAGCCGGCGACGTGCTCTGCATCGTCGAGGCGATGAAAATGATGAACCAGATCGAGGCGGACAAATCCGGCACCATCGACGCCATTCTCGTGGAGGACGGCGAGCCGGTGGAATTCGACCAGCCCCTGTTCTCCATCGTTTAACGGGGGTTGCCCATGCTGGAAAAAGTACTGATTGCCAACCGAGGCGAGATCGCCCTGCGGATTCTGCGCGCCTGTAAAGAAATGGGCATTCGCACCGTGGCGGTGTATTCCAAGGCCGACCGGGATCTGATGCACGTACGCCTGGCGGACGAGGCGGTGTGCATCGGGCCGGCCCCGTCGGTCAATTCCTACCTGAACATCCCGGCGCTCATCAGCGCCGCGGAGGTTACCGACGCCGACGCCATCCACCCCGGCTACGGCTTCCTGGCGGAGAACGCGGACTTTGCCGAAAGCGTGGAACGCTCCGGCTTTATCTTTATCGGACCGCGGGCGGAAACCATCCGCCTGATGGGCAATAAAGTGTCCGCCATCGAAGCGATGAAGAAAGCCGGCGTGCCCACGGTGCCCGGCTCCAGCGGCTCGGTGGGTGACGACACCGACGCGGCACTGACGGTGGCCGAGGAGATCGGCTACCCGGTGATCATCAAGGCGGCCTCCGGCGGTGGCGGGCGCGGCATGCGCGTGGTCGAGAACCGCGACCAGCTGCTCAACGCGATCACCCTGACCCGCTCGGAAGCCAAGAACGCCTTCGGCGACGCCACCGTCTACATGGAAAAGTTTCTGCAGAAACCCCGCCATGTGGAGATCCAGGTGCTGTCCGACGGCGCCGGTCACGCCATCCACCTCGGCGACCGGGACTGCTCCCTGCAGCGCCGCCACCAGAAAGTGGTGGAAGAAGCGCCGGCGCCGGATATTCCCCTGCACCTGAAGAACGAAGTGGCGAAACGCTGCGTGGACGCCTGCAAGGAAATCAACTATCGCGGCGCCGGCACCTTCGAGTTCCTCTACGAGGACGAGCGCTTCTACTTCATCGAAATGAACACCCGCGTGCAGGTGGAACACCCGGTCAGTGAAATGATCACCGGCGTGGACATCGTCAAAGAACAGTTGCGCATCGCCGGCGACAACGCCCTGGGGCTGACCCAGGACGACGTCACCTTCCTGGGCCACGCCATCGAAGTGCGCATCAACGCCGAGGATCCGGACACCTTCGTGCCCAGCCCGGGCCGCATCAGCTATTTCCACGCCCCCGGCGGCAACGGCGTGCGCGTGGATTCCCACGTCTACGGCGGCTACACGGTACCGCCCTATTACGATTCCCTGATCGGCAAGCTGATCACCTGGGGCGAAAACCGGGACGTGGCGTTCGCACGCATGCGCAACGCCCTGGATGAAATCGTGGTGGAGGGCATCAAGACCAACGTGGCCCTGCACCGGGACAAGATTTTCCGCGACCCGGCCTTCCAGAAAGGCGGCGTCGACATCCACCACCTGGAGAAGAAGCTGGGGAACTGAGATGGCCTGGCTTCAGCTCCACATCGCCACCGATCCGGACCACGCCGACACTCTCCAGGACGCCCTGGAAACGCTCGGCGCCGGCGCGGTGACGCTCACCGACGGCGCCGACCAGCCGGTGTTCGAACCGCCGCCCGGGGCGCGTCCGCTGTGGCGCACCACCGTGGTCACCGCCCTGTTCAGCGACGATACCGACACCGATGCCATCCTGGCGCGCCTCGGCGAGCAAGGCCTGACGTTCGCCGATCATCGCGTTGAAGCGCTCGCTGACCAGGCCTGGGAGCGGGCCTGGATGGCCGACTTCCAGCCCATGCGTTTCGGCGAGCGGCTGTGGATCGTGCCCAGTTGGAGCGACGCCCCGCAGCCCGACGCGGTCAATCTGAAGCTGGACCCGGGCCTGGCCTTCGGCACCGGCACCCACGACACCACCGCGCTGTGTCTGGAATGGCTGGAGCAGACCGACCTGAGCGGCAAGCAGGTATTGGACTTCGGCTGCGGCTCCGGCGTGCTCGCCATCGCCGCCCTGCTGCTGGGGGCGGAACGGGCGCTGGGCACCGATATCGACGGCCAGGCGCTCACCGCCAGTGCCGACAACGCCGCCGCCAACGACGTCGGCGAGCGGCTGGACCTATGCCTGCCGGAAGCCCTGGCGGCGGACTATCGCTGCGACCTGTTGGTGGCCAATATTCTCGCCGCGCCGCTGGTCGAGCTGGCGCCGTCGCTGGCCGGGCGCTGCCGCCCGGGGGCACCGATGGCGCTGTCCGGCATCCTCGCTGACCAGGCGCAAAGCGTCCGCGACGCCTACGCACCCTGGTTTGATTTGAACCCGACCCGGCAACGGGGCGACTGGGTACGAATAGACGGGGTTCGCAAGGCGGACAGATAAGCGATCGCGACGCTTGCCGCCACCCCCTGTTGTTCTGTACAACAAACTTTCTATCCCTCAAAACATAAATACCATGGCCGGCCAGTACAAAACCCGCTGCCCGCATTGCGGTGCCCAATTCAAGATCAGCGACGAGCACCTGGAGCAGGCCCGTGGGGCGGTGCGCTGTGGCTCCTGCTTGCAGATTTTCCAGGCCACCGATCATTTGGTCGGCGAAACACCGCCGCCCAACGACCAAACCGGTCAATGGCAATACACCCTCGACGACGACGAGACCGACGCTCAGCCCGACGGCGACAACAGCAGCCTCGGTGATATCGAGCTGAGCGATTCGTTCCTGTCCCTGGACCGGGACGGCGATGAAGGCCTGGGCGAGGACTTCTCCGATATGCAGGGCGCCGGTCGGGCCGGCGGCAGCGAGGACACCGACGAGGCCTGGGCGGAAGCCCTGCTGGAGGATCTGGAAGACGAGGACGAACCGGCCCCGGCCACCGCGCCGCCACCCAAGACGCCGCCGCCGGCCGCCTCACGGCCGGACCCGATCAGCGAGGACGACGACCAGTTCGAGTTCCTCAACAGCACCTCGGCGCGGCGCCACAAGGCCGTCAATGAGCGCCTGGACTATATGGCGCCGCCGCCCTCCGGCCCGGCGTTGGTGATCAAATGGGGGCTGCTGTCCGTGCTAGCCCTGCTGGTGCTGGCCGGCCAGTACGCCTTTTTCCACTTCGACACCCTGGCGCGCTCCCCCCAGTGGCGGCCCCTGTACGCGGAAGCCTGCCAGCTACTCGGCTGCCGGCTGCCGCTGCGAACCGACCTGAGCCGGCTGCGCGGCGCCAATCTGGTGGTGCGCAGCCACCCGCATTACCAGAATGCGCTGATGGTGGACGCGCTGCTGTTCAACGAAGGCGACTGGCCGCAGCCGTTCCCGGCCCTGGAACTGACCTTCAAGGATCTGCGCGGCAACACCGTGGCCACGCGCCGCTTCGCGCCCTCGGAATACCTGCGCGGTGAACTGGCCGGGCTGGACGCCATGCCGGTGAATACACCGGTGCATATCGCCTTGGAAATCGTCGATCCCGGCGAGCAGGCGGTGAGCTACAACCTGCGTTTGCGCGCCCCCGAGCCACCCGCGTCGCGGGTCTCCCAGCGGCCCGATTAATCACGGGCCTTTCCCCCGGCGCTCCGGGTCACTATCATTGTCGCCCCGCGCGGCCCGCGCGGGGCACTTTGAACAGTGTTCCAGGCAACACCTGACTGCCAAACGAACCCGAATCCAACATGCAAATCGGCGCCTACCTGCTCCCCAACCCTTTGATTCTAGCGCCCATGGCCGGCGTGACGGATCGCCCTTTCCGGCGTTTATGCCGGGAGCTGGGCGCCGGGCTGGTGGTGTCCGAAATGGTGACTTCCGACACCCGCCTCTGGGACACCCGCAAATCCGCCCGCCGGCTTGACCACAGCGGCGAGCCGGGGCCGGTGTCGGTGCAGATCGCCGGCGGCGAGCCAGACATGCTGGCGCACGCCGCCCGAGCCAACGTGGAGCGCGGCGCGCAGATCATCGATATCAACATGGGCTGCCCCGCGAAAAAGGTGTGCAAGCGCGCCGCCGGCTCCGCACTGCTTTCCGACCCGGACCTGGTGGCCCGGATTCTGGACGCGGTGGTGGCGGCGGTGGACGTGCCGGTGACCTTGAAAATCCGCACCGGACCGGCCCCCGGCGAGCGCAATGCCGTGGCCATCGCCCGCATCGCGGAACAGGCCGGCATCCAGGCGCTGGCGATCCACGGACGCACCCGCGCCGACAAGTTCAACGGCGAGGCGGAGTTCCGCACCGTCCGCGACGTCGTGGCCGCGGTGGGCATCCCTGTTATCGCCAATGGTGATATCAACTCGCCACAAAAAGCCCAACGGATACTGGAAACCACGGGTGCCAGTGGTATCATGATCGGCCGCGCTGCCCAGGGTAATCCCTGGATCTTCCAGGACACCGTGCATTACCTGGATCACGGTCGGCTGCCCCCGGCGCCGAAGGTCGAAGACGTGGCTGCCCGCGTCCTCACGCACCTGATCGACCTGCATCGCTTTTACGGGGACTACTCCGGCGTGCGCATCGCCCGCAAGCATCTGGGCTGGTATACGCAACACCTGCCCGGCGGGGAAGATTTTCGGCGCGGGTTCAACAAGCTGGAAAAGGCCGGCCAACAACGGCAGGCCATTGAGCAGTTTTTCCAACAGATCAGCGCCCTCGGCGACCGGATTCGAATCGGTGGCTACGGCGAGGTGTCTGCCCGGAACTCATTAGCCCGGAAAAAAGACGGAGCATTGGCCGCATGACCCTTTCTTCAATGAAGACCGCTGCTGCACGGACACTGACAGAAATGAATACCGCTGAATCGCGCAAACCCCATCTCACGCTGGCCCGCAGCGAAACCCACGACACCCTGCGCAACTGCGTGCGACGGTCGCTCGCCGATTACTTCAACCAGTTGGAAGGCGAACCGGTCAGCGAGCTCTATCAGATGGTGCTGGCGGAAATGGAAATCCCCCTGCTTGAGAAAGTCCTCGAGTACACCCGTGGCAACCAGACCAAAGCCGCCGAGCTGCTGGGCCTGAACCGCGGCACGCTGCGCAAGAAACTCAAGCAATACGGCTTGCTCTGAACACAGGCCGTGACGACAGGGGCAGTTTCCGACTGCCCCTTTCTTATTTTTAAGGTGATTCCATGAGCAAGGCCGTTGAACGTGCGCTGATCAGCGTCTCCGATAAAACCGGCATCGTCGATTTCGCCCGCACCCTCGCCGACCGGGGCATCGAGCTGCTGTCCACCGGCGGCACCTTCCGCGCCCTCCAGGAAGCCGGTATCGCGGTCCGCGAAGTGTCCGACTACACCGGCTTCCCGGAAATGATGGACGGCCGGGTGAAAACCCTGCACCCCAAGGTGCACGGCGGCATTCTCGGCCGGCGCGGCCAGGACGATGCGGTGATGGCGGACAACGACATCCGCCCCATCGACCTGGTGGTGGTCAACCTCTATCCCTTTGAACGGACCGTGGCCCGGCCCGACTGCAGCCTCGAGGACGCCATCGAGAACATCGACATCGGCGGGCCCGCCATGGTGCGCTCGGCGGCCAAGAACCATGCGCACGTGGGCATCGTCACCGACGCCGGCGATTACGCCCGCGTACTCGACGACCTCAACGGCAACGACGGCGCCCTGTCCGGCGACCTGCGTTTCGACCTGGCGATCAAGGCGTTCGAGCACACCGCCGCCTATGACAGCGCCATCGCCAATCACTTCGGCAAATCGGTCGGCGAGGACAACCAGGATTTCCCGCGCAGCATCAACCTGAACTTCAAGAAAGCCCAGGGCATGCGCTACGGCGAAAATCCCCATCAAAAAGCGGCGTTCTATGTGGAGCGCCAGCCCGGCCAGGCCTCCGTGGCCACCGCCCGCCAGCTTCAGGGCAAGGCGCTCAGCTACAACAATATCGCCGACACCGATGCCGCCCTGGAATGCGTGAAATCGTTCAGCAAGCCGGCCTGCGTGATCGTCAAGCACGCCAACCCTTGCGGCGTGGCGGTGAGCCTGGAAGGCATCGACCAGGCCTACGAGCTGGCGTTCGCGACCGACCCGGAAAGCGCCTTCGGCGGCATCATCGCCTTTAACCGGGAACTGGACGCGACCACCGCCAAGGCGATCGTCGACCGCCAGTTCGTGGAAGTGATCATCGCGCCCAAAGTGTCCGAAGAGGCCCTCGCCATCACCGCCGCCAAGAAAAACGTGCGCGTGCTGGTGTGCGGCGAATGGGACGGCGCCACCGCCGGTGGACTGGACTACAAGCGCGTCAACGGCGGCCTGCTGGTGCAGGACCGGGACGTGGGCATGATCACCGAGAAAAACCTCAAGGTGGTGACCAAACGCGCCCCCACCGAAGCGGAACTGCACGACGCCATTTTCGCCTGGAAGGTGGCCAAGTTCGTGAAATCCAACGCCATCGTCTACGCCAAGAACCGTCAGACCGTGGGCGTCGGCGCCGGCCAGATGAGCCGCGTCAACTCCGCCCGCATCGCCGCCATCAAAGCCGAACACGCGGGCCTGGAAGTGGCCGGCTCGGTGATGGCCTCGGACGCCTTCTTCCCGTTCCGCGACGGCCTCGATAATGCCGGCAAGGCCGGCGTCCGTTGCGTGATCCAGCCGGGTGGCTCGATCCGCGACGAGGAAGTGATCGCCGCCGCCGACGAGGCCGACATCGCCATGGTGTTCACCGGCATGCGGCATTTCCGGCACTAAACAGCCACAAGCTGCAAGCCCCAAGCTACAAGCTGGTGGTCGCTTGCGGCTTGTAGCTTGAAGCTTGTAGCCCCGGCACACCGTCACGTACGGCAAATACAGCCGGGCCATTACAGAGGTGGATCGAACGCATGAAGGTTCTTATCATCGGCGGCGGTGGCCGCGAGCACGCTCTGGCCTGGCAGGTGGCGCAAGCGGCGCACGTGGAAAAAGTACTGGTGGCGCCGGGCAACGCCGGCACCGCCCGCGACGCCAAGCTGGAAAACGTGGCCCTGGACGTCAACGATCAGACCGGGCTTGCCGATCTGGCGGAACGGGAAGGCGTGGCGCTCACCATCGTCGGCCCGGAAGCGCCGCTGGTGGACGGCCTGGTGGATTACTTCCAGAGCCGCGGTCTGAAGTGCTTCGGACCCGGCAAGGCCGCCGCCCAACTGGAAGGCTCCAAGGCCTTTACCAAGGACTTTCTCGCCCGCCAGAACATCCCCACCGCCGCCTACGGCAACTTCACCGATATGAATGACGCCCTCGCCTATGTACGCGAGCAGGGCGCGCCGATCGTGATCAAGGCCGACGGCCTGGCCGCCGGCAAGGGCGTGATCGTCGCCATGACGCTGGAAGAAGCGGAAGCCGCGGTGCGCGATATGCTCGACGGCAATAAGTTCGGCGACGCCGGCCACCGGGTGGTGGTGGAGGAATTCCTCGACGGTGAGGAAGCCAGCTTTATCGTCATGGTGGACGGCGAGCACATTCTGCCGATGGCCACCAGCCAGGACCACAAGCGCGTCGGCGACGGCGACACCGGCCCCAACACAGGCGGCATGGGCGCCTACTCCCCGGCGCCGGTGGTCACCGATCAGGTCCACCAGCGCATCATGGAACAGGTGATCCGCCCCACCGTGGCCGGCATGGCCGCCGAAGGCATGCCCTACACCGGCTTTCTGTACGCCGGCCTGATGATCAGCCCGGATGGCCAGCCCAAGGTGATCGAGTACAACTGCCGCTTCGGCGACCCGGAAACCCAGCCGATCATGATGCGCCTGAACAGCAGCCTGGCGGATCTCTGTCTGGCGGCGCTGGACGGCGCCCTGGATACCGTCACTGCGGACTGGGACCCGCGCCCGGCCCTCGGCGTGGTGCTGGCCGCCGGCGGCTACCCGGACGACTACCGCAAGGGCGATGTGATCGACGGCCTGGACGGCGCCGATTCGGACACCGTCAAGGTGTTCCACGCCGGCACCCGCGAGGACAACGGCCAGGTGGTGACCAGCGGCGGGCGCGTGCTGTGCGTCACCGCCCTGGGCGACACCGTGGGCCAGGCGCAGCAGCGCGCCTATCAAGCGGTGCAAGGCATCGGCTGGCACGATGCCTATCACAGAAGCGACATCGGCTACCGTGCAGTGGCACGGGAAAAGGCTTAGCATACCCCCTCAGAATAACGAATGAGGAAACCCCGGCGGGGGACGATGCCGGGGCGCAAATGGGGGAGCCATGACCGCATCCAAGCCAGTGGAGACCGCCGGCACACCCGACGTGTCGCGCCTGAGCGCCTTTATTCCCTTTGACGGCCTGAGCCCGTCGCACCTGAGCGAGATCGAGCAACAGATCAGCGTGCACCGGCTGCCCGCCGGTCGCTTGCTGTTCAAGCGCGGCCAGGCCGCCGACAAAGCCTACTTCCTGATCGACGGCGAACTGGATCTGATCGACGCCGGCTTCACCGTGCGTCCGTTCGCCGCCGACGACGATGAAAATTACCTGGCCGTGGACAACTACCCCCGTCACACGGTGAACGCCATCAGCCGCGAAAGCGCCACGCTGTACAGCATCGACCGGGACAAGCTGGATCTGCTGATGGCCTGGACCCAGGCCACGGAACTGATGCCCGCCGAACAGGACGACAAAGACGAAGACCATAGCTGGATGGACGCGTTGCTCGCCTCGGGACTGTTCGCGCAAATGCCGCCGGCCAAATTGCACGCCCTGTTCGTCAAGTTCCAGCCCCGCCAGGTGGAGCTCGGCGAAACCGTGGTGCGCGAAGGTGAAAGCGGCGAAACGTTTTATGTGATCAAGCGAGGCAAGGCCATGGTCAGCCGGGCCGGCAACAGCGGCGACCAACCGGTGGCGGGCCTGAGCGCCGGCCGTTTCTTCGGCGAGGACGCCCTGATCAGCGACCAGCCGCGCAACGCCACCGTCACCATGACCAGCGACGGCGAACTGATGTGCCTGGACAAAAGCGACTTCCAGGCCATTCTGCAAGCCACGGTAATCCGCCGCCTCAGCGAAGACCAGTTGGAGGACCGGGTGCTGGAAGGCGAACGCGCCCATGTGCTGGTCGATGTGCGCCTGCCCATGGAAGCGCGCCATGATCTGATTCCCGGTGCCCGTAACCTGCCGCTCAGTGAATTACGGCAGCAGGCACCGCGTTTGCAGAAAGAATTCACCTATATCCTCTGCGCCGAAGGTCGACGCAGTGAACTGGGAGCCTATATCCTCTCCGAGGCGGGCTTGGACGCCTATGTGCTGGATCGGGGACATGATGACATTAGGGAAGAGCAAAACAGCGAACAGAGCGTCGTGGGCGCCGAAGGCTGAGCACGGTCGCCATCGGCGACCGGGGATCGGATCGCGGTGGCTGCCGGCCCTGCTGATGCTGCTGGCGGGCATCGCCAGCGCGGCGCCACCACCGCCTTATGTAATCAGCAGCGTGCCGGACAACGCGCGCATCACCATTTACTCGGAGTATCTGCCCGACCCCGCTGGCGACCTGACTCTGGAGGAGATTACCGCCGGCGACTTCGACGGCCGTTTCAAACCCGCCTCCCGATACGTCGAGCGGCTGGGCCTGAGCAATCACCCCTGGTGGGTGCGCATCGCGGTGCAGAACGAACTGGGCGATCGACGCCGGTTCGCGCTGATGCAAGGCCCCCGCCACTACTTCGAGAGCGAATTCTTCCTGCCCGACAACGGCGGCTACCGGCCCGCCGGGCCCGACGAGCGCTTCGTCCACCGCACGCCGGTGTATCTGGTCGATTTGCCACCCGGTGAGCCCCGGGTGTTCTACTGGCGCGTCAACCCGCGCGGCAGCCTGATTTATTCGATCAACCTGAGCACTCTGCCCACCGCCCTGGGGAACGATCCGCTGTTCGCGGTTTACTGGTTATTGTTCGGGGTAATGCTGGCTCTGGCCGCTTATAACGGCTTGGTGGCACTCATGCGCGGCGGCCTCAGCCACGGTTATCACGCCGGCTTTCTGCTCTCCCTGGCCGGACTGATTCTGTCGTCCTCCGGCATCCTCGCCAGCCATTCACTGATTGGCGACTGGCTGCCGCAACTCAAGCTTGGCACCCTGATGCTGGCCATATTTTGCGCCTGCGGAGTGGGCCGCACCTTCGTCGACAGCCGGCACAATGCGCCCCTGCTGGACCGCCTGCTACGCGGTGTGGGCGTGTTGGCGCTGCTGTTTCTGCTGGCGGTGCCCTGGCTACCCGTCGCCGACGCCCTGGCCGCGGCCTTTGGTCTGGGCCTGGTCGCCGCGGCTCTGCTGGTGGCTCTGGGCTATCAGGCCTGGCACCGGGAGGTCCCGCTCGGCGCGCTGTACTTCTTCACCAGCCTGCTGGTGGGCAGCCCGGTGGTGCTCGCCTGTCTGACCATGCTCGGTCTGGTGCAGAGCAATGTCGATCTCGGCCTGTGTGTGATGATCACCGTCAATATCGCCGGCTTCATCCAGGCCGCCGGTCTGCGTATTCAGCATCACCAGCACCTGCGCCTTAAAATGGAGCGCCGGCGCAGCCAAAGCGTGGCGGAAACGGTGGATACCACCCGCCGCGAAACGCTGGCCCGCATGGGCCATGACGTGCGCACGCCGCTGAGTGGCATTCTGGGCATGGCCGAGATTCTCGAGGACACGCCGCTGACGCCCAACCAGAAAGACTGCGTGGGCGGTATCCGCAATGCCGGCGAGAGCCTGCTCAAGATCATCAACGACGTGCTGGAATACTCGCAGCTGTCCGAACAGGGCGCGGACATCAACCGCGAAGCCCTGGACGCCAATGAACTGCTGATGGACGCGGTGGATCTGTTCCGCGAACGCGCCGAGGAAAAGCAGGTGGAGCTGATCACCCACGTGCACACCAACCTTCCGGCCCGCATGGAGGGGGACCCCGGGCGGCTGCGTCAGGTGCTGACCAACCTGATGGGCGCTTTTATACGCCACGCGCAACCCGGCGAACTGATCATCGACATTTCCCTGGAGCCCACCGGCCGGGCCGGTCAGGTGCGCTTCGAGTTCAGCGGCACCGCGTTGCGCCCGGGCACCTTCGGGGCGCTGCGCGACCCCGCCGCCCGCCAGGACAGCAGCAACCTCAATCTGTCCATCGCCGAGCAACTGGTGGACGCCATGGAGGGCCGCGCCGGGGAACGCGACGATCACGGCGGCGACGTGGCCTATTGGTTCGTGCTGCCGCTGCCCGCCATGGAAACACCACCCAGCGGGCCGGACACCGACATCAGCGCGCTGCAGGGCCGCGGCATGCTGGTGGTGGATGATTCCAGCACCGTGACCCGGGTGATCCGCCATCTCGCCCTGGGCTGGGGGATGCGCGTCACCGCCTGCCACGACCCCCGCGAGGCACTGGCCTCGCTGCGCACCCAGGCCAACATCAACGAGCCCTACGATATCGTGCTGCTGGATCACCATATGCCAGGCATGAACGGCCTGCAGCTGGCGGCGCGCATTCACGAGGACCCGGTGATCACCCACCCCACCACCTTGATCATGCTCACCGGCGTCAACAACGCCCCCACCGACACCGAAGCGCGCAACGTCAGTATCCACCGGGTGCTTACCAAACCGGTATCGGCGCCGCGACTGAAACAGGCGTTGGCCGAAGAAATGGGGCTCAAGCGACCGACCGGCGCCCGTGGCCAGCCGGAAAACCCGGACCCGGCCCTCAAGTTGCTGGTAGTGGAAGACCACAAGCTCAGCCAGAAGGTGATTCGCGGCATGCTCAATAAGCTGGGGCTCAACGCGGACATGGCCGCCAACGGCAAGGAAGCGCTGGCGATGGCCACCGAAAACCGCTACGACCTGATCCTGATGGATTGCGAGATGCCGGAGATGGATGGCTTCGAGGCCACCCAGCGGATCCGCGAGTACGAACGCCGTCAGGGCCTGGTGGCGGTGCCGATCGTGGCCCTCACCGCCCACATTCTGCGCGAGCACCGTGAGCGCAGCCTGGCGTCGGGCATGAACGCGCATATCCCCAAACCGGTGGAAATGAGCGTGCTGCGCGAGGCACTGGTGCGCTTTACCCGGAAAGACCCGGGCCCGGCAGACGACGGCGCCACCTGACCGGCGACTCGCCGCGCCAGCGGCGGAAGGCACGGCTGAACGAGCTGGATTCGGCGAAGCCCAGCAAAAGCGCGATTTCGGTGAGGCTGAGCGCCGGGTCGCGCAGGTACAGCTCGGCGAGGCTGCGACGCAGGCCGTCCAGCACTTCCTGGTAGGCCAGCCCCTGGCGCTGCAAACGGCTTTGCAGGGTGCGAACGGTGAGCCCCAACTCCGCGGCCACCGCGTCCACCGAGGGGTCGCCACTGCCCAGACGCCGGTAGATCGCCGAGCGCACCCGGCTGAGCAGATTGCCGTGGGCGTCGAAGTCCGCCAGCAGCGCGCCGGCTTCTTTCTCCATCATCCGCCCCAGGCCCGGATCGGCGCTTTCCAGGGAGTGCCGCAGCAAGGCCGCCGGCAATCGCACCCCGTCAAAGTCCGCCGCGAACCGCACCGGCGCCTGGAACCAGGCCCGGTAACGCGCCGCGTCCTGCGGCGGCGGATGACGGAAACACACCTCCACCGGCGCCGCGCCGGGCGGCATCAGAGGGCGCATGAAGGTCACCCAGCCGGTGATCGCCGCCTCGGTCAGCACGCGGCCGGGTTCGCCCGCCAGCGGGCAATCCCAGCACAGACGCACCTGGCCACCCTCGTCATGGCGTTCGGTACGGCCCAGATTGCCGGACAGCTTCTCAAAGCGCATCAACCGCTCAATGGCTTCGTCCAGATCCCGGCTGGCGAGAATCACGTAACCCAGCACCTGATAAGAACGGGGGCGCACCCGGCGCCCGATTTCAAAGCCCAGGCCGGGGTCTCCGCAGGCTTCCAGGATCACCAGAAACAGGCGCATCACGTCGAGCAGCGGCAGCAGCCGCCCCGGATCATTGAACAGGGCGCCGTCGATGCCCGCCTGCTCCAGCACCGTGGTCCGCTGCAAACGATAGTGCGTCAGCAGATCCGGCAACACCGAGTCGACAAAGGCGGCGGACACACTGCGGTCGGTGCCGGCCACCGCGGGACTGATGTGCATGAGGTTGCCCCCTGGTTCACTGTTCCATGAAGCGGTTATGCTAGCATCCCCGTGATTGGCGCCCGGAGACCGCAACGATGAGCGAACGACACTTTAGCCCCATGGACCGCCTGCTCACCCGCGTGGACACCGCGCTGCGCACGTTGACGCCGGGCTCCACCCGCGCCGAGCGCCAACCGCCCAACGCGGACCCGCGGCCGGAGGCGCCCTTGAACCCTCAAGAGCGCCGCCACGTGACCGGCCTGATGCGTATCAATCACACCGGCGAAGTGTGCGCCCAGGCCCTCTACCAGGGCCAGGCCAGCACCGCCACCCTGCCCCATGTGCGCCACGCCATGGAGGCGGCGGCCCGGGAAGAGGAAGACCACCTGGCCTGGTGCGATGAGCGCATCCGCGAGCTGGGCGGTGTGCCCAGCCGGCTCAACCCGCTGTTCTACGCCATGAGCTACGCGCTGGGCGCCGGCGCCGGCCTGGCCGGTGACCGCTGGAGTCTGGGGTTCGTCTCGGAGACCGAGCACCAGGTGGTACGCCACCTGGAGAATCACCTCACCCGCCTGCCGGACGGCGACCACCGCAGCCGGGCGATTCTCGTACAAATGCGCGAAGACGAGCTGCGCCACGCGGTCACCGCCGAAGGCGCCGGCGGCGCGCCCTTGCCCCCGCCCATCAAAGGCGCCATGGCGCTGATGAGCAAAGTCATGACCTTCACCACGTACAGAGTCTAGCCGTAACCCGACACCCTCGGCGTGCGACGCCCCCGTGTCGGACTGACCGTGTCGGATTACGCCTTTGGCTAATCCGACCTACTGGTCGCTCACATGTTTCTGCTGTAGAAGATCTCGAGCATTTCGGTCTGCAGGCGTTCGCGGATGTTGGCCAGTTCCTTGTCGTCGAACTCGTCGCTGCCGGCGCCGAACAGATAGTTGTTGATGTCGAATTCCTTGAGCAGCATCTTGGTGTGGAAGATGTTCTCCTGGTACACGTTCACATCAATCATCTGATAGCCGTTCTGGGTGTCCTCGGTGAGGAAGTTCTGAATCGAATTGATGTCGTGATCGATGTAGTGCTTGGTGCCGTCCAGGTCGCGGGTCATGCCGCGCACCCGGTAATCGATGGTGACGATGTCGGAATCAAAACTGTGGATCAGATAGTTCAGTGCCCGCAGCGGTGAAATCACCCCGCAGGTGGACACGTCCACGTCCACCCGGAAGGTGGAGATGCCGTTATCCGGGTGCGACTCCGGATAGGTGTGCACCGTCACGTGGCTCTTGTTCAGGTGGGCGACCACCGAATCCGGCAGCGGCCCCGGCGCTTCCTCGTCCCAGTCGCCGTCGGTGGGCGGTGATTCGTGCTCGGCGATCAACATGGTCACGCTGGCGCCCTGGGGGTCGTAGTCCTGGCGGGCGATATTAAGAATGTTGGCGCCGATGATCCGGGTCACGTTGGTGAGGATCTCGGTAAGACGTTCGGCGTTGTAGAGCTCGTCGATGTATTCGATGTACTCCTTGCGATGCTGCTCGGTTTTCGCATAGGCGATATCGAAGATATTAAAGCTGAGGGACTTGGTCAGGTTGTTGAAACCATGAACCGAAATCTTGGGATTGGGATCTTTCACCACGGCGTTTTTTCCCCGCTGGCCGTTATCAGGATTCGATGCTATAGCTGTGCGTCACTTCCACGCCACCGCGCGTCAGCATAATGACGGCGGAGCAGTACTTCTCCGCGGACAGTGCCACGGCTCGCTTGACCTGATTTTCCTTGAGGTTATTGCCACTGACCCGGAAATGCAGGTGAATTTTGGTAAAAACCGCCGGGATCTCGTCTTCGGCCCGTTCGGCCTCCAACTCACAGCGGCAGCCGGTCACGTCCTGGCGGGCTTTGCGCAGAATATGCACCACGTCAAAGCTGGAGCAGCCGCCGACCCCCATTAACACGGTTTCCATGGGCCGCGCGCCACGGTTTTTGCCGCCGTGATCCGGCGGTCCGTCCATCACCAGAGTATGGCCGGTTTCCGACTCGGCCTGGAAACAGACATCGCCCTGCCAATCAACCACCGCTTTCATTCGAGTCTCCTGCTCACGCCCTCGCGGAATGGCCGCGAAGACTACCACAGACCACCCCCACGCCATACCCCGGCGAAGGGCGAACCCCGCCGGGCTGGCGGCGCGCGCCGGGAAGCGGCAGACTGTGCACCGGTTCCCTTGGCAGTTACGTGAAAAACAGGCAAACTCCATAAGCTTAAATAGCTAAGACTTTTTTCCGGCTTTTAAGCAGCGTGCCCAGAAGCAGAGAGCCCATGAGCGACGGTAACAAGATAATTCCAAATCTGGACCAATTTCTCGCCAATTGTCATCGCCGAAAGTATCCGGCCAAGAGCACCATTATTTACGCCGGTGACGAGTCGGACGCCCTGTACTACATTCTCAAGGGCTCCGTGACGGTGATGATCGAGGACGATGATGGCCGTGAGATGATCATGGCCTACCTGAATGAAGGCGACTTCTTCGGTGAGATGGGCCTGTTCGAGTCCGATCCGTCCCGTTCCGCCTGGGTGAAAGCGAAAACCGAATGCGAGGTGGCGGAAGTCAGCTACCCCAAATTCCGCCAGCTGGCCCGCGAAGACGCGGAGATTCTGTTCGCGGTCTCCGCGCAGATCGCCGGACGCCTGCGCGCCACCACCCGCAAAGTGGGCGACCTGGCGTTCCTGGACGTCACCGGTCGCGTCGCCGGCACCCTGCTGGACCTGTGCAAGCAACCGGACGCCATGACGCACCCGGACGGCATGCAGATCAAGGTCACCCGCCAGGAGATCGGCCGCATCGTCGGCTGCTCCCGGGAAATGGTCGGCCGGGTGTTGAAGAACCTGGAAGAGCAGGGTCTGGTGTCGGTGAAGGGCAAGACCATGGTGGTCTACGGCACGCGCTGAGGCCTCGGCGTTCCGGAAAAAGCCCGCTTCGGCGGGCTTTTTTGTGGCTGCGAGGAGCGAAGGGAGAGCTGCAAGCCAGCGATGGTGACGGGCCGGCCGTGCCGGTCAAGCGAGAGTTGCAAGTTGAAAGTTAAAGCGCGACGGGGTACGTGCTGGCTGCACGGCCCATCCTCCAGCACGGCCTGCCTGCAGCTTGAAGCCTGCAGCTAGAAAAACAGTGCTTTGAGGGCGGCGCCCGGGTCCTCAGCCTTCATAAAGGCTTCGCCGACCAGGAACCCATTGATGCCGTTTTTGCGCATCAGCTGGACGTCGTCGCGGGTGTGGATGCCGCTTTCGGTGATCACCAGGTGGTCGCCGGGCACCTGCTCGGCCAGCTCCAGGGTCGTGTCCAGCCGGGTATCGAAGGTGTGCAGGTCGCGGTTATTGATACCGATCAACTCGATATTCAGCTTCAGTGCCCGGGCCAGCTCGTCGGCGGTGTGCACTTCCACCAGCACATCGCAGCCGGCGCGCAGGGCGGCGTGGTAAAGCTGGTCCAGTTGCGCGTCGGACAGTGCCGCCACGATCAGCAGCACCGCGTCGGCCCCCATGGCGCGGGTTTCAAACACCTGCCACGGATCAATGATGAAGTCCTTGCGCAGCACCGGCAGCGACACCGCGTTGCGGGCGGCGCGCAGATAATCCTCGTGGCCCTGGAAGAAGTCCTGGTCGGTGAGTACCGACAGGGCGCTGGCCCCGGCGCCTTGGTAGCGGCGGGCGATGTCCACCGGATCAAAGTCCTCGCGGATCAGCCCCTTGCTGGGGGACGCTTTCTTGACCTCGGCGATCACCGCCGGCTGTCCGGCCGCCACGCTGGCGTACAGCGATTTGGCGAAGCCCCGGGCCTTGCCCTGGTTGTCCGCCATGGCTTCCAGCTCGCCCAGGCTGTAGCGCTGCTGGCCGGCGTGGATTTCCTCGCGCTTGCGCTCGACGATGCGCTCCAGAATGGTTCCGCTGATCGCTGCGTCGCTCATACCTCTTCCTTCAATGCGAAAGTGAACTGCGCCAGCTCGCGCAGGCGCTCGGCGGCTTCCCCATTGTGGACCAAATCCTCGGCCATCCGAACCCCCTCCGCCAGGGTGCGCGTGACACCGGACACATAGATGGCGGCGCCGGCATTGAGGGTGATCATATCGGCGGCCTTGGCGGCGTTGCCCTGCTTGGGCTTGCTGAACGCCTCGCGGATCAGCGTCAGGGACGCCTTCGGATCGGTGACGTCCAGCCCCACCAGGGAGGCGGACTCGATGCCCACGTCTTCCGGGGTGAGGCTGTATTCTTTCACTTCCCCGTCCTTGAACTCGGCCACATGGGTGCGTCCGGCCAGGCTGATTTCATCCAGGCCGTCAAGGCCGTGCACCACCATCACGTGCTCGGCGCCCAGGCGCCCCATCACTTCCGCCATGGGCCGGCACAGCTTGTCGGAGAACACCCCCACCACCAGTCGCTGCACGCCGGCCGGGTTGGTCATCGGGCCGAGAATATTGAACAGGGTGCGCATGCCCAGTTCCTTGCGCGGGCCGATGGCAAATTTCATGGCGCTGTGGTGGGACGGCGCGAACATAAAGCCGACGCCCACCGCGTCCACGCACTGGGCCACCTCGGTGGGGGTCAGATCCAAACGAATACCGGCTTCTTCCAGCAGGTCCGAAGAGCCGCTTTTGGAACTCACCGAGCGGTTGCCGTGCTTGGCCACCCGGCAGCCCGCCGCCGCCGCCACGAAGGCGCTGGCGGTGGACACGTTGAACAGGTTGGCGCCGTCGCCGCCGGTGCCGACGATGTCCACCAGGTGGCGGCGGTTTTCGATCACCACCGGGGTGACCAGCTCGCGCATCACCATGGCGGCGCCGGTGATCTCGTCCAGGGATTCGCTTTTCATGCGCAGGGCCACCAGAAAGCCGCCGATCTGCGCGTCGGTGGCGCCGCCGGTCATGATCTGGCGCATCACGTCGTTCATCTGCTCGGTGGACAGGTCGATGTGCTCGACCACCGCCGCCAGAGCCTCCTGGATATTCATGCGCTTTCCCCCTTCAGAAAGTTGTTGAGCAGATCATGGCCGTGTTCGGTAAGAATCGACTCCGGGTGGTACTGCACGCCTTCCAGCGGCAGCGCCCGATGGCGCATGCCCATGATCTCGTCCATGTCGCCGTTGTCGTCCAGGGTCCAGGCGGTCACCTCGAAGCACTCCGGCAGGCTCGCCTTGTCCACCACCAGCGAATGGTAGCGGGTCGCCGTATAGGGGCTGGGCAAGCCGCGGAACACCCCCTTGCCGGTATGATGCACTGGCGAGGTCTTGCCGTGCATCACCGTGCGGGCGCGCACCACCTGACCGCCGAACGCCTGGCCCAGCGCCTGATGGCCCAGGCACACGCCGAGGATCGGCATCTTGCCGGCGAAATGGCGGATCGCTTCCACCGAGATGCCCGCCTCGTTGGGCGTGCAAGGCCCCGGCGAGATCATCAGCCGGTCGGCGTTAAGCGCTTCCATGCCGGCCAGGTCGATCTTGTCGTTGCGGTGCACCAGCACCTCGGCGCCCAGCTCCTGCAGGTACTGCACCAGGTTGTAGGTAAAGCTGTCGTAGTTGTCGATCATCAGCACGCGCATTACTTGCTCCCCCCATCGCCGTTGCCGCCGCCCAGGTCGAGACCGCCCAGGGCCATGTTCACGGCGCGGAACACGGCGCGTGCTTTGTTCATGGTTTCCTTCCATTCCAGTTCGGGTACCGAATCGGCGACGATGCCGCCGCCCGCCTGCACATAAAGGCGCCCGTCCTTGACCACGGCGGTGCGGATGGCGATCGCCATATCCATATCGTCATTGAAGCCGATATACCCCACCGCGCCGCCGTAAACGCCGCGCTTGGTGGGCTCCACCTCGTCGATGATCTCCATGGCGCGGATCTTGGGCGCGCCGCTCAGGGTGCCCGCCGGGAAGGTGGCCGCCAGCACTTCCAGCGGCCCCAGACCCTTGCGCAGGGTGCCTTCCACGTTGGACACGATGTGCATCACGTGGGAGTAGCGCTCGATCTCCATATTGCCGGTGACGCGCACCTGGCCGGGTTCCGCCACCCGGCCCACGTCGTTGCGGCCCAGGTCGATCAGCATCAGATGCTCGGCGATCTCCTTGGGGTCGGCGAGCAGCTCTTCCTCGAGCTCTTTGTCCCGTTCCGGCGTGGCGCCGCGTTTGCGGGTGCCGGCGATGGGCCGCACCGTGACCTGGTCGTCCTCCACCCGGGTGAGGATCTCCGGCGAGGAGCCGGCGATGTGAAAGTCCTCCAGGTCCAGATAGAACATATAAGGAGACGGGTTCAGATAGCGCAGCGCCCGGTACAGGTCGATCGCCGGGGCGGGGAAATCGCAGCTCATGCGCTGGGCCGGCACCACCTGCATCACGTCGCCGGCGAGGATGTATTCGCGGATTTTCTCCACGGCGGCGGCGTGCTGATCGCGGGGAAACTCGGAGACGAAATCGTTCTCGTCCACCGGCTCGCCGTACACCCGCTGCTCCGGTTCCGGCAGCGGCGCGCGCAGGCGGCGCTCCAGCTCATCCAAGCGGGTTTCGGCGGTCGCCACCGCGTCCGGGGCCTCGGGGCTGACATGCACGATCAGGAACAGGCTGCCGCGCAGGTTATCGAACACCACCACTTCTTCGGAACGCATCAGCAGAATATCCGGCACTTTCAGCACATCCTCGCCGCGCGCCGGACCGAGACGGGGCTCGAAGTAGCGCACGCTGTCGTAGCCGAAGTAGCCCACCAGCCCGCCGTTGAAGCGGGGCAGCCCGGGCACGTCCGGGGCCCGGTACTGGAGACGGTAGTCTTCGATCCAGGCGATCGGATCGTCGCTCTCGATATCCTGGCTGACGCTGCCGTCGGCATCGCTCACCGTGATGCTCGGGCCGGTGATGCGCACCACCTCGCGGGCCGGCAGGCCGATAATCGAATAGCGGCCCCAGCGCTCGCCGCCCTGCACCGATTCGAACAGATAGCTGTAAGGCCCGGCGGCCAGTTTGCGGTACGCGGACAACGGCGTGTCCAGATCCGCCAGCACTTCGCGCACCATCGGTACGCGGCTGTAACCCTGGCGGGCGTAATCGTCCAGATTGCGTGGTGACATGGTGGTCCCCGGTCTGTGTTCAGGTGCGGCAATCGCAAGCCGTGAATTGTAGCGGAAAAACAGCGGAGACTCTCAGGCGCCGGAGCGTCAGGCACCCAGCGCCGGGAGACTCCCGAGGGCGAGCGTCACCATCGCCAGCCGGCGGGGGAGAAAGGCAGGAACGAACTAAGCGGGGTTGTACGGTTCATGGGGCGGATTCTAGCGCCGCTTCGGGGCAAATGCCAAGACCCGCACGGGAATGGTCAACGGCGCCGCAAGGCGCCATACTGCGTCGCCATGAGCTTACCCCAGCGATGGACAGACTGGTTCGAGGCCACCCGCAAGGCCGCCCCGCACTGCTTTATGCAGCTCGCCACCGTGGGCGACGACGGCGGTGCCCGCTGTCGCACCCTGAGCCTGCGCGAGCGCCACGGCCGGGCGCTGTGGTTCACCACCGATCAGCGCAGCGAAAAGACCCTGCAACTGGAACGCCAGGCCGGCGCCGAAGCCTGCTGGTACGACCTCACCAGCCGCACCCAATGGCGGTTTCGGGGCCAAGTGCACTTTCTCACCCCGCAACAGCACCCCGAAGACACCCTGCGCCTGTGGCGCCGGCTCGACCGCGAGGCGCGGGCGCGCTTCTGCGGCCCGCCCCCCGGCAGCCTGTGGCGACCGCCCAAATCCGACCACGTCCGCTACCCGCCACCCACCCCGGACGACCGCCCGGCGGAAGACTTCTCCATCCTGGTCCTCACCGCCGACCGCGTCGACGTCCTGGAACTCTCGGACTCCCCCCACCGCCACTGGCACTACTACGGCGAAGGGCGCGCCGCGCCCACGCGTCTGGTGCCCTGACGGGCACCGGACGCAAGTTGAAAGTTGCAAGTTGAAGGAAACAGGATTCAAGATACAGCGCGGATTAACTCCGCGGGGAGCGGCCAAGTTTCCGCTCCGCGTTATTGCGCATTAGCAATCATAATCATGCTAATATGCAAGCCTACCCACACACTCAGACCTTACCCCTGTATCCTGCATCCTGTATCGCGGCTCACAGCACGGCCCCACCTTCAGCACGGCCTGTTTCCTTCAACTTGCAACTTGCAACTTGCGGCTTATTTAACCTGTCGTTTGCCGAGTTTGCGGGCCAGGGTGCGGCGGTGCATGCCGAGGCGGCGGGCGGTTTCGGAGATGTTGAAGTCGGTTTCGGCGAGGGTCTGGTGGATGCGTTCCCACTCCAGAGTTTTGATTGAGGTGGGGCGCCCGGTGACGGCCACTTCCACGTTGCCTTCGGCAAGCTCGAAGGCGGCTTCGATGTCGTCGGTGTTGGAGGGCTTGGCCAGATAGTGGCAGGCGCCCAGTTTGATCGCTTCCACCGCGGTGGCGATGCTGGCATAGCCGGTGAGCACCACGATCAGGGTTTCCGGGTCGTGTTCGTGCAGGGCCTGCACGCAGGCCAGGCCGGAGGCACCGCCCTTCAGCTTGAGGTCGACCACCGCGTAGTCCGGGGTCTGCTCGCTCAGCGCCTCGCGCAACACTTCCAGGCTGTCCGCGTTGCGCACCTGGTAGCCGCGCCGCTCGAACGAACGGCTCAGGGTGCGGGCGAAGGCGGCGTCGTCCTCGACGATCAACAGGGACCGCTGTGGCACCGGTTGTTCAGTGTCCATGATCGCCCTCCCCTTCGGTAGCCGGGTCATCCAGTGTCAGCGCCGACAACGGCAGCGTCAGCGTCACCACCGCGCCGCCCTGGGGGCGGTTGCCGGCGCTGACATTGCCGCCCAGGGTACGCACCACATTGAACACCAGGAACAGGCCCAGGCCGCCGCCGGGGCGTCCTTTGGTGGATTGATAGGGGCGCCCCAGGTGATCGAGCATGGCCTCGGAAAAGCCGGCACCCTGGTCCATCACCGACACGATCAAGGTATCGTCGCGGCGGCTGACTTCCAAGCCCACCCAGTGCGGCGACGCTTCCAGGGCGTTGTCGAGCACGTTGTGCACGGTCTGCTTGAGCGCGGAATCGGAGATGATCGCCAGGTCCTCGCCAAACAGGTTGCGGTATTCGAAGTCGTTCACCGGCCGGGTGGCGCGCCACTCCGCCACCAGCTCATCGACGAAGGCATGCACCGTGGTTTCCTCCGACGCTTCGCCACGGGCTTCACCGGCGGACAGCAGAATGCCGCTAACGATCGATTTACAGCGCAGCACCTGGGTCTGCATTTCACCGATTTCCTGGGCCAGGTCCGGGTCGGAGCGGAATACCGGCATGCGCCGCCAATCGCCCAGGATCACCGCCAGCGTGGCCAACGGCGTGCCCAGCTCGTGGGCGGCGCCGGACGCCAGCAGCCCCATGCGCACGATGTGTTCTTCCTCGGCGGCGCGCTGCCGCAAGGCCGCCAGGCGCGCGTCCCGGTCACGCCGGTTACGGGTGATGCGATTGATAAAGATCACCAGCAGCACGGCGTTGAGCACGAAGCACAGCAGCATGCCCTGGATATAGAGACTCAACGGGCCCAGCTCGTAGTCGAGCGGCAGCGGCAGCGGCTGGCCGGCGAACTCCAGGGCGATAAAGCAGGCGACGGTGACCAACAGAATGATCCAGGTGGACCAGGCCTCCAGCAGCACCGCCGCCAGCACCACCTGCAGCAGATAGAGGAAAATAAACGGGTTGGTGGCGCCGCCGCTGAGATAGAGCTGCATGGTGAGGGTGATCACGTCCACCAGCAGGGCGACGAACAGCTCGCCGTTGCTGACCGGCCGGCGCAACCGCAAGCGCACCAGGCTGGCGCCGTTGAACACCACCAGCCCGGCCAGCACCGCGAACATGGACAGCAGCGGCAGCTCGATGTTGAACACGAAGTAGACCACCAGGATGGTGCCCACCTGACCCAGCACGGCGATCCAGCGAAGCTGGATCAGCTGCTGCATGTTCTTGCGGCCGGTGGCGTCGTCGTCCACCGGTGTCGCGGGAGTTGGCGCGATCATCGCGGGTCTCCTGAGCGGCGCGACCGGAATTCTTCCCGGGCCGCGTAGCCGGCGCCGCCGGCCACCATCAGGGCGAGAATAAACCAGGTTAGCGCGTAGACCAGGTGATTGTTGCGAAAGCGGATCACGGTGAGCCCGGCCACCGGCTGATCGGCGCCGCCTTCGGCCGACGGCGGCGCTTCGGCGTCGACGAAATACGGCGCCACCCCCGTCAGGCCACGGGCCTCGGCGATGGCGGCCACGTCGCGGGAGTACCAGCGGTTGTGATCCGGGGCGTTGTCGCGCAGAAAGGCGCCACCGGGTTCGCTCAGACGCAACAGCCCGGTGAGGGTGACCGGCCCCTCCGGTTCACCGGCCCGGCGCGTGGATCGCTCACGCCGATCCGGCGGCACGAAGCCCCTGTTGACCAGCACCAGGCCACCCTCGGCGCGCCGCAACGGCGTTAAAACCCAGTAGCCGCTGCCCAGAGCGGTGGCGGCCTGGACCAGAGTCTCATGCTGGTGCAGGAAGGTACCGGTGAGGCGCACCCGGCGGTATTCGTAATCGGCGGGGTCCGAAGCGGCCCATTGGGAGGGACTGGGCGCGGCCACCGCCGGTGCGGTCACCCGGTTCTCCACCCGCTCGATCAGGTCCAGCTTCCAGGCGCGCCGCTCGATCTGCCAGATTCCCAGCGCCATGAAGCCGGCGAACGCGGCCAGGGCGGCCAGCGCCCACAGGACGCGCCAGACGCGGCGGCCGGCGGTCACGGGCGCGCTGGTCACGGGCTCTGGTGCACGGCGTCCATCATGCCCGGCATCATATTCACGTTGAGGTGGTACATCACCCACAACGAGCCGGCCAGGGTGATGAATACAATCACCGCGGTGAAGATCAACGCCAGCATGGTCCAGCCGCCCTCGGAGCGGAAGTTCATGTGCAGGAAGTAAATCATGTGCACCACGATCTGCACGGCGGCGAAACCGAGAATCACCAAGGCGGTGGTGCCGGAGGATTCGAACACGCCGCCCATCACCACCCAGAACGGGATGGCGGTGAGGATCACCGACAACACGAAGCCGGTCATGTAGCCCTTGAAGGTGCCGTGGGCGGCGCCGCCGCTATGTTCACTCATGGCAACACTCCCATCAGGTAGACGAAGGTGAACACGCCGATCCAGACCACGTCCAGGAAGTGCCAGAACATGGACAGGCAGAACAGGCGACGCTGGTTTTCCACAATCAGGCCGCGCTGGCGCAACTGCACCAGCAGGGTCACCAGCCAGATGATGCCGAACATCACGTGCAGGCCGTGGGTACCGACCAGCGCGAAGAAGGCGGTCAAAAAGCCGCTGCGCTGCGGGCCGGCGCCTTCATGGAGCAGATGGGCGAACTCGTACAATTCCAGGCCCAGGAAGCCGGCACCGAGCAGCCCCGTGATCGCCAGCCAGATCATCACCGGCCGCAGCCGGTTGCGCTGCACTTCCAGCATGGCGAAGCCGTAGGTGATCGACGACAGCAGCAGCAGCGAGGTATTCATCGCCACCAGCGGCAGGTCGAACAGTTCGGCGCCGGTCGGACCGCCGGCGTAACTGCGTCCGAGCACGCCGTAAGTGGCGAACAGACAGGCGAAGATCAAACAGTCGCTCATCAAATAGAGCCAAAACCCCAGCAGGGTGCCCTGCTCCGGATGGTGCTCTTCCGTTTCATGGAAGCGCAGCGGCTCGGCGTTGTCCTGGGCGCCGCCGTGGGCGTGCCCGGTCTGGTTGTAGGTCGTCTCAGCCATGATTCGCTAGCATCCGTGTCCGTTCCTCTTCCACCGCGGCCACTTCTTCCGCCGGGATGTAGTAGTCACGGTCATAGTTGAAGGTGTGCACGATGGTGGCGCCGAGCAGCGCCAGCAGACCGATACCGGCCAGCAGCCACATGTGCCAGATCAGGGCGAAGCCCAGGGCCGCGCTCAGCACCGCCAGCACCACGCCGGCGGCGGTGTTTTTCGGCATGTGCACGGGCAGAAAGCCTTCCGTGGGGCGCTGATAGCCGTGCTGCTTCATCTGCCACCAGGCGTCGATGTCGTGCACCCGCGGGGTGAACGCGAAGTTGTACGGCGGCGGTGGCGACGAGGTGGACCACTCCAGGGTGCGGCCGTTCCAGGGGTCGCCGGTGGTATCGCGCAGCTGATCGCGGCGCAGGAAGCTGACCACCAACTGGATCAGGAAGGCGGCGATGCCCACCGCGATCAGCACCGCGCCGAAGGCGGCCACCTGGAACCAGAACTGCAACGACATATCCTCGAAGTGGTTCATGCGGCGAGTGACACCCATCAAACCGAGCACGTACAACGGCATGAAGGCGAAATAGAAACCGATGGTCCAGAACCAGAACGACATCTTGCCCCAGAACGGATCGAGCTTGTAACCGAACGCCTTCGGGAACCAGTAGGTGATGCCGGCGAACAGCCCGAACAACACACCGCCGATAATGACGTTATGGAAATGCGCCACCAGGAACAGGCTGTTGTGCAGCACGAAGTCCGCCGGCGGCACCGCCAGCAGCACGCCGGTCATGCCACCGATCACGAAGGTGATCATAAAGCCCAATGTCCAAAGCATCGGCACGTCGAAGGTGATCTTGCCCCGGTACATGGTGAACAGCCAGTTGAATATCTTCGCCCCGGTGGGGATCGAGATAATCATGGTGGTGATGCCGAAGAACGAATTGACGCTGGCCCCCGACCCCATGGTGAAGAAGTGATGCAACCACACCAGGTAGGAGAGCACGGTGATCACTACGGTGGCGTAGACCATGGACGTGTAACCGAACAGACGCTTGCGGCTGTAGGTGGACACCACCTCGGAGAAAATACCGAATGCCGGCAGAATCAGGATGTACACCTCCGGGTGACCCCAGATCCAGATCAGGTTGATGTACATCATCGCGTTGCCGCCCAAATCATTGGTGAAGAAGGCGGTGCCGAGATAACGGTCCAGCGTGAGCATGGCGAGCACGGCGGTGAGCACCGGGAAAGCGGCCACGATCAACACGTTGGTGCACAGAGAGGTCCAGGTGAAGATCGGCATCTTCATCAGTTTCATGCCCGGTGCGCGCATCTTGACGATGGTCACCAGCAGGTTGATCCCCGATAGCAAGGTGCCCACGCCGGCGATCTGTAGCGCCCAGATATAGTAATCGACCCCCACGCCGGGACTTTGCAATATCCCCGATAGCGGCGGGTAGGCCAGCCAGCCGGTTTTGGCGAACTCGCCGATGAATAGCGACACCATCACCAGGGCGGCGCCGCTGGCGGTCATCCAGAAACTGAAATTATTGAGGAACGGAAACGCCACGTCGCGGGCGCCGATCTGCAACGGCACCACATAGTTCATGATGCCGGTGATCAACGGCATGGCGACGAAGAAAATCATGATCACGCCGTGGGCGGTGAAAATCTGGTCGTAGTGATCCGGCGGCAGATAGCCCGCCGAATCACCGAACGCCATCGCCTGCTGCAGCCGCATCATGATGGCGTCGGCGAAACCGCGCAGCAGCATCACCAGACCCAGCACGATGTACATAATGCCGATTTTCTTGTGGTCGATGCTGGTGAACCACTCCCGCCACAGGTAGCCCCACAGGCGGTAATAGGTCAGCAGCCCGACCACCGCGACGCCGCCGACCGCCACCATGGCGAAGGTGACGAGCAGAATCGGGTCATGCAGCGGGATCGCCTCCCAGGTCAGACGGCCGAAAATAAGCTTGCTCAGGTCGAGTTGGTCAAACATGTCGGATACCGGCGCCCGTGGCGCATGCTGAGTGGTGCATGAAAGCGTTAATCGTGAGCGGTCATGGCGTCGTGATGGTGCCCGCCCTCGTCACCGCCGCCGCCGTGGTGCCCCATCATGTCTTTCATGCAAATGGAGCCCGGCTCGAGGCAGCGATTGAGAATCTTGTCATAAAGACCGGGCATCACCTCGGCGTAGTACTTCACCGGCACGTCCTGGCTGGGTTGCGCCAGTTGCCGGTAGGCGTCGCCGCTGAGCGTTCCGCCCTGCTCGCGCACTGTTTCAATCCACGCCTGGAATTCTTCATCCTCGAGACCGTGGAACTTGAAGCGCATGTCGGAGAAACCGGCACCGCTGTAGTTCGCGGAGAAGCCCTGGTACACACCGGGCTCGTTGATCACCGCATGCAGTTTGGTCTCCATACCGGCCATGGCGTAAATCTGACCGGCCAGGGCGGGAATGAAAAACGAATTCATGACCTCCGACGAGGTGATCTTGAAACGGATCGGCCGGTCCACCGGCGCGGCCAACTCGTTGACCGTGGCCACGCCCTGCTCCGGGTAGAAGAACAGCCACTTCCAATCCAGCGATACCACCTCAATGACCAGCGGCTCCATGCCCTCGGGCACCGGCTGGCCGGCGTCGATACGGTCCAGCGGCCGATAGGGGTCGAGCTTGTGGGTGCTCACCCAGGTCATCGCGCCCAGGGCGATAATGATCAGCAGCGGCACCGCCCAGATCACCAGCTCCAGCACCGTGGAGTGGTCCCAGTCCGGGGCGTAGGTGGCATCCTCGTTGGACGACCGATAGCGCCAGGCGAACAATAGCGTCAAGATGATCACCGGCACGATCACCAGCAGCATGAGCACCGTGGCCCATACGATCAGGTCCCGTTGCTGGACCGCGATATCACCGGAAGGCGCCATGACGACCATGTCGCAGCCCGCCAGCAAGGCGACCGCGGCGATCAGAGTTACGATGTGGACTACTTTGGGAAAAGGCATTGCCGGATCAGAGTGACGTGGCCAGGGTAGTCAACACTGTACCGATGGCGGGCCGCTTCTGGAATTGGACATTTTGTCCTATGGTGGTGACACGCAAATCGGGCGATGCTTTACCTTCGCACCCAGTCGCACACACCGGTCCGCAGAATGAGCCAGCGCCATGTCCACTACTGACAGCCCACTGACAGCCCCGCCTTCCACCCCGAGCGCCAACGACGCCGACCGCGCCATGGTGGCGCCCGGGGAGATCGCCGTCGGCGTGGTGGTGGGCCGCACCTCCGAATACTTCGACTTCTTCGTCTACGGCATCGCCTCGGTGCTGGTGTTCCCGTCGGTGTTCTTCCCCTTCGCAGGGCAACTGGAAGGCATCCTGTACGCCTTCACGATCTTTTCCTTCGCGTTTATCGCCCGGCCGTTCGGCACCGCCCTGTTCATGATGATCCAGCGCCACTGGGGGCGCGGCGTCAAACTGACCGCCGCCCTGTTCCTGCTCGGCACCGCCACCGCCGGTATCGCGTTCCTGCCCGGCTTTGACACCCTGGGCGCGGGCAGCATCGTGCTGCTGTCGCTGTTCCGGATACTGCAAGGGGTGGCACTGGGCGGTTCCTGGGACGGCCTGCCGTCGCTGCTGGCGATCAACGCACCGCGCCAACGGCACAGTTGGTACGCCATGATCGGCCAATTAGGGGCGCCGATCGGTTTTTTGGTCGCCAGCGCCTTGTTCCTGTTCCTCCACAGCAGCCTGTCCAGCACGGACTTCCTGGGCTGGGGCTGGCGCTACCCGTTCTTCGTCGCCTTCGCGATCAACGTGGTGGCGCTGTTCGCGCGGCTGCGTCTGGTGCTCACCGACGAGTACACCCGTGCTCTGGAAGAAGGCGAGCTGGAGCCGATCGGCACCCGCGAAATGCTGCGCAAGCAGGGCTACAACATCTTCATCGGCTCGTTCGCGGCGCTGGCCAGCTACGCCCTGTTCCACATGGTGACGATTTTCCCGCTGTCCTGGATTATCCTGGGCGACACCCAGGCGATCGGTGACGTCCTGACCATCCAGATCGTCGGCGCCCTGGTCGGGGTACTCGGCGTGCTGACCTCGGGCCTGATCGCGGACCGCATCGGCAAGCGCACCACCGTCGCCCTTCTGGCCTGTCTGATCGGCGTTTTCGCGCTGTTCGCGCCGATGCTGATGAACGGCTCCGCGCTGCAACAGGACGCCTTCATCCTGATCGGGTTCGCCCTGCTGGGCGTGTCCTACGGCCAGGCCGCCGGCACCGTGACCACCAACTTCGAGCGCCGCTTCCGCTACACCGGGGCGGCGCTGACTTCCGACTTCGCCTGGCTGTTCGGCGCCGCCTTCGCGCCGCTGGTGGCGCTGGGTCTGTCGGCCCACTTCGGGCTCGCCTACGTTAGTGTCTATCTGCTTTCCGGGGTGGTCTGCACCTTGCTGGCATTGCGCATCAACAAGTCGCTGGAAGCCAGCGACTAGGGCGCTCTACCGTAAAGGTTGGCTCTCCATCCGGGGCGAGTGGCTGTGCCGGGGCCTTCCGGGAACGCCGTGAACCCGTCCCTGGGGGCTCCCTGTCGAACGTCTGTTCTCCAGGAAGCCTATAGGGGTGAGGCAAGCGGTTTGCGAAGCATTGCTTCGCGCGCCGCCGAACGCCCCCACCTCAGACCCACCTAACCTGCTTGCGGCTTGTGGCTTGCGGCCGCTTCAGCTCAGGGAGCCCAGCGCCGCCTTGGTGAACGGCTCGATCTCATCATGCTGGCCGTCGCGCATCTTGACCAGCCAGTTGGGGTCCTGCAGCAGAACGCGACCCACCGCGATCAAGTCGAATTCCTCCGCGTCCATGCGCTTGGCCAGCTCCTCGATGCCTTTGGGGTTGGCGTCGCCGCCGATGCCCTGGTTATTGGCGCCGATAAAGTCGTCGTCCAGTCCCACACTGCCCACCGAAATCACCGGCTTGCCGGTGAGCTTGCGGGTCCAGCCGGCCAGATTGAGGTCGGAGCCTTCGAATTCCGGCGTCCAGAAGCGGCGCGTGGAGGCGTGGAACACATCCACGCCGGCGTCGGTGAACAGCTTCAGGAAGCGCTCCAGTTCCTCGGGCGTTTCCGCCAGGCGCGCTTCGTAATCCTGCTGCTTCCACTGCGAGAAGCGCAGCACGATGGCGAAGTCCTCGCCCACCGCGGCGCGCACCGCTTCGACGATCTCCACGCCGAAACGGGCGCGGTTTTCCAGCGAGCCGCCGTACTGATCGTCACGCTGGTTGGTGCCTTCCCAGAAGAACTGATCCAGCAGATAGCCGTGGGCGCCGTGGATTTCCACACCGTCGAAGCCGATTTCCTTGGCGGCGCGGGCGGAGTCCGCGAACGCCTGGATCACGTCCTGGATGTCTTTCAGGGTCATGGCTTCGCCGTTGGGCTTGCCGGGCTTGAAAAGGCCGGACGGAGAATAGCCCGGTGCGTCCTTGTCCGGGCCCACGCCGGGCCGGCGGGTGCCGCCCACGTGCCAGAGCTGGGGAATGATCGCGCCCTTGGCGGCGTGGACCTGGCGTACCACCTCTTTCCAGCCGTTCAGCGCCGCTTCGCCGTGGAACGCCGGCACGCTGTCGTGGCCCGGCGCGCCCGGGTGGCCCACGGTGGTGCCCTCGGTGATCAACAGCCCCACTTCGCCCTCGGCGCGGCGCCGGTAATAGCCGGCCACTTCCTCGGTGGGCACCTGGCCCGGCGAGAAATTACGGGTCATCGGCGCCATCGCCACCCGGTTGCGCAGTTTCAGGGATTTGCATTCAAAAGGACGGAAAAGGGGAGCCAGATCAGCGCTCATTGGGGCACTCCAGACAGGTTGGATAAGGTGCAATTCGGTTGCGTTTCGAAACCGTACCCATAACGGTTTCTTCTTGCAACCGTATTTGGCACACTGCCCTCATGGTCCGTAAACGATTTCCCGACACCCACTGCTCGGTGGCCCGCGCCCTCAACGACGTGGGCGACTGGTGGTCCCTTCTGGTGGTGAAAGAAGCCATGCTCGGCACCCGCCGCTTCGTGGACTTTCAGCAGAACCTGGGCATTGCCCGCAATATTCTCTGCGACCGGCTGACGCGGCTGCTGGAGAACGGCGTGCTGGTCAAGCAGGACGTGGGCGAGCACGGCACCCGCTACGAGTACCGGCTCACCGACAAGGGCCGGGATCTGTTCACGGTGATCACCGCGCTGCGCCAGTGGAGCGACCGCTGGAACGGGGAAAGCGACGGGCCGGAACTGGTGGACCGGGCGAACGGCGAACCGGTGCGACCGGTGGCGGTACAGAGTACCGATGGCCGCACGCTGGACGTGCGCGAGGTGATCTACCGGGATTCGTCGGACACCGACAGCGCCGCGGGCTGACCCTTCAGCTCGATGCGGCGTGCCTTCCAGTAACGCTCTCTCCAATAAACGTTATTCAGCGACGAGGTCATCACGCCCCGGCTGGTGGAGGCGTGCAGAAAGCGTTTGCCGCCCATATAGATACCCACGTGGCGCTGGCGGAAACCGGTTTTAAAGAACACCAGGTCACCGGCTTGAAGCTCCGAGCGGTCCACCCGCTCCCCTTCCCGGGCCAGTTCCTCGGTGGTGCGCGGCAGGTCCACGCCGAGCCGCGACCGGAAGGTGATCTGCACGAAGGCGGAACAGTCCACGCCGGCCTCGCTGCTGCCGCCAAGACGATAAGGCACGCCGCGCCAGCGCTCCGCCTGGGCGCGCAGCAGGGGCAACACCGGCGAGCCCTCGTCCCCTATTCCCTGGGCGGGCACGTCATCGCGCAGCAGCGGCGGCGGTTCGCCGCCGGCGGCACGCTCTTCCACATGAGGCGCCGGGCGGCTGGCGCAGCCGACAAGCAACGCCGCCAGCACCGGCCAGGTCAGCCATTGAAGAGAGAGCACATCGCCTCCTTGCGTTACCGTATCAGGCGCCGGCCAGCTCCCGGCGCAGTTCGCCGATCACCGCCGGGTAATCGTCCTTGCCGAAAATCGCCGAGCCGGCCACGAAGGTGTCGGCGCCGGCTGCCGCCACCTGGCGGATGTTCTTTTCGGAAACGCCACCGTCCACTTCCAGGCGGATATCCCGGCCGCTGGCGTCGATCAGGGCCCGCACCTGCTCAATCTTGCCCAGGGTGGCGGGGATGAACGACTGGCCGCCGAAGCCCGGGTTAACGCTCATCAGCAGCACCATGTCGAGCCGCTCCATCACGTATTCCAGGCAGGCCGGGCTGGTGGCCGGATTGAGCACCAGCCCGGCCTTGCAGCCGGCGTCGTGAATAAGCTGCAGGGAGCGGTCCACATGGGCGGAGGCCTCCGGGTGGAAGGTGATCATCGAGGCGCCGGCGTCGGCGAACATGCGGATCAGATCATCCACCGGGCTGACCATCAGGTGCACGTCGATGGGCGCGCTGATGCCGTGCTGGCGCAGCGCCTTGCAGACCATCGGCCCGATGGTCAGGTTGGGCACATAGTGGTTGTCCATGACGTCGAAGTGGATCATGTCGGCGCCGGCGGCAAGCACCGCGTCGCACTCCTCGCCCAGGCGCGCGAAATCCGCGGCGAGAATGGACGGGGCGATGAAGTCGGTCTGCTTGGCCATGGAATATCCTTAGTCAGTGTCCAGGGGAGCGGCCAGAAAACGGTTCAGCGCCGCCAGCCGCTCGGGGGTGCCGATGTCCCACCAATGGCCGCGATGGTGTTCGCCGCTGACCCGGCCTTCGGCCATGGCGGCGCGCAGCAGCGGCGCCAACCGGCGTTCGCCCTGGTCGAGCACGGCGAACAAGGCCGGATCAAGCCGGGCGATGCCAGCGTAGGTCAGCCGTGGCTCGGCATTATCGCTTACCCGGCCCTCGGCTGTTAAATGGAAATCGCCGGCGTCGTGGTGGTCGGGGTTATCCACCAGCACCAGCCGGGCCAGGTCGTCGCCCACCGGCGCGTCGATCAGGGCACTGAAATCGTAGTCGGTCCAGATATCGCCGTTGACCAGCAGAAAAGGGGCCTTGCCCAGTAACGGCAGCGCCCGGCGGATGCCGCCGGCGGTTTCCAGGGGCGTGCCTTCCCGCGACCAGCGGATCGACACGCCCAGGCGCGCGCCGTCGCCGAGGCGCGCCTCCAGCCGCTCGCCAAGCCAGCCGGTATTGATCACCAGTTCCTCGACGCCGGCGCCGCGTAGCGCGTCGATATGATGCTCGATCAGCGGCTTGCCGCCAGCCTCCAGCAGCGGCTTGGGGGTGTGATCGGTGAGCGGGCGCATCCGTTTGCCGTAGCCCGCGGCCAGGATCATGGCGCGCATCAAGGGCACTCCCAGAGGTCCAACAGGTGGCCCAGGTCGCCCAGCTCGTCCGGGCGGCGGGCGATCACGGTGCGCAGGTAGGCGAAGAAACGGGGCGCGTCTTCCAGGTATTTGGGCTTGCCGTCGCGGTGGCGGATGCGGGCGAAAATGCCGATTACCTTGAGGTGCCGCTGGGCGCCCATCAGGTCGCACCAGCGCAACAGGTCGTCGAACGCCTCCGGCACCGGCAAACCGGCCTCGGCGGCGCGGCGGTGGTAGTCGCGCAGCCAGCCCAGCACCCGGTCCTCCGGCCAGCTCAGAAAGGCGTCCTTGAACAGGCTGATCAGATCATAGCTGAGCGGACCGCGCACCGCGTCCTGGAAGTCGATTACCCCCGGGTTGGGGTCGCCGACCATCAGATTGCGCGGCATGAAGTCGCGGTGCACGAACACCCGGGGCTGGGTCAAGGCAGACCCGATCAGGGTCTCGAACACCGCGTCCAAGCGCCCGGCGGTTCCGTCGTCCAGGTCCAGCCCCCGGTGTTCGCCCAGGTACCAATGCGGGAACAGGTCCAGCTCGCGGCGTAACAAGGCGCGGTCGTACTCCGGCAGCCCGGAGGTGTCCGCGAAGCGCTGCTGCGTGATCAGGGTGGCCAAGGCGTCGCCGAACCAGGCGTCTGCGTTGCGCTCGTCCAGGGCGGTGAGCCAGGTTTCGCGGCCCATGTCGGTGAGCAGCAAGAAGCCCTGCTCCAGGTCCTGGTGCAGCACTTCCGGCACCGTGACGCCGGCCCGGGCCAGGCGGCCGGCCACATCGATAAAGGGTCGGCAATCCTCCTGCCGCGGCGGTGCGTCCATGGCCACCAACGTGCGCCCGCCGTGCCGGTAGCGGAAATAACGGCGGAAACTGGCGTCGGCGGAGGCCACTTCGCCGCTCACCGGCGCCCCCAGCCAGTCACTGATCCATTGGTCCAGTGCCCGGCGACGAATATCGGAGTTACCCTTCTCTGGCTGCATTGCCACCATCAATCCATTACACTGCCGCGATTGCGAAACGGCCCTTTTTACCTGTTCCGAGCAGCCGATGCCACTGCCCTCACGATTGTTTTTACCCTGCCTGGCCCTTTTGCTGGCCGGCGTCGCCGGAGCCGACGACGGCCTCAATTGGGTCAACCGCGACGCCATGACGTCCTTGCCGCCGGTCCAGCAACGGCCGATTCCGGTCTGGTGCAGCGGCATCTATTACAACCCGTCCGTGGGCGTGCCGGCGGAGCAGAGCGACATCATTATCACCGCCGACAGCACCAGCCTGACCGCGGACGGGCTGATCAGCATGGACGGCGACGTCCTGATCGAGCGCCCCGGCCGGCGTCTGACCACCCAATCCGCCCTGCTCGACCAGTCCAGCGGCAAGTTCGAGGTGACCAACAGTCTGCGCCTGGAGACCAACCAGTTCACTTTTATCGCAGACGGCATGAGCGGCCAGACCCGGCGCCGGGAGGCGAGTCTCAATAACGTCCGCTATGCGCTCTTCGGCCCGGGCGCCCGTGGCAGCGCCGAGCACATCGACCTGGTGAACAACTTCACCACCATCGAACAGGGCACTTACACGACCTGCGCGCCGGGCTCCAACGGCTGGGTGCTGAGCGGCCGACAGATCCGGCTGGACCGCGAGGAAGGCTGGGGCGAGGCCCGCGACGTCACCCTGCGCGTCAAGGGCGTGCCGCTGATCTGGCTGCCCTGGATCACCTTCCCGATCGATGAGCGACGCAAAACCGGTCTGCTGTTTCCCACCATCACCACCAGCGACAGCGGCGGCGCGGACCTCACTCAGCCGATCTATATCAACATCCATCCGCAGATGGACGCCACCATCGCGCCACGCTTTATCAGCGGGCGGGGCAGCGGCTTGGAGAGCGAATTCCGTTATCTCACCGAGCTGGGCCGGGGCCAGCTCAGCTACGGCGTACTGTTCAACGACAGCGAATTCGACGGCCAGGACCGGGAATTGGCGGCCTGGCGCCATGACGGCTCGGTGGGCCGCTGGGCGCTCACCGCCGACGTGAACTACGTGTCCGACGACTTCTATTTCAAGGACCTGGATACCGGCCTGGAGGTGAGTTCGCGAACGCATCTGCCACGGCTGGGCGAGGCGCGCTATTTCGGTCGCGACTGGCGGGCGCTGGCGCGGGTGCAATCCTGGCAGACCATTGACCCGACCCTGCCGGACGACCAGTTGCCCTACCGCCGCCTGCCGCAGTTGCAGCTTTCCGGTGACCCGCAGCTGCTGGGCCCGGTGCGCGGCCTGTGGCTCAGCGACGTCACCGCCTTCGACCGCTCCGACAAGGACACCAGCAACAACCCCACCGGCGCCCGCGTGCACCTGGCCCCGGGCCTGGCGATGCGTATCGAGGAAAGCTGGGGCTATGTGGAACCCCAGGCGCGGCTTTATCATAACCGCTACCAGCTCGACGACGCGGAAACCTCGGCCAGCGACGCGACCCTGAGCACCTGGGGCGCGAGCGTGGATTCCGGGCTGTTCCTGGAACGCGAGACCAGCTTGTTCGGGCGCGGCTACACGCAAACGCTGGAGCCCCGGCTGTTCATCAACAAGCTGGCCTACGAGCAGCAGGATCAGTTGCCCAATTTCGACAGCGGCGAACTGACGTTCTCCTACAACACCTTGTTCCGCCAGAACCGCTTTATCGGTTATGACCGGTTCGGCGATGAGGAAAAAGCGTCGCTGGGTCTGACCAGCCGCTTTTTGCGCAACGCGGACGGCCGCGAACAGCTACGGCTGCGTATCGGCCAGGGCTTCTACCGGGGCGAGCGGAAGGTGCAATTGAACGGCGAACCGCCGGATGACGCCGACCAAACCCCCATGGTTGCCGATATGCGCTGGAACTTTGGCCACGATTGGTACCTCTACACGGAGGGCCAATGGGACACGCACGCCAATGAACGGCAGCGCTCCTCGGTGCGCCTGGGCTATACGGACCGGGAGCGGCGGATTTTCAATCTGGCCTTCTACGACCGTCCCGCGGATGGCATTCGCCAGTCGGAGATCGCCACCATCTGGCCGATCCACAACAACTGGCGCCTGGTGGGCCGTTGGCTCTACGACTACGAGAACCAGCGTACCGTGGAGACACTGGCCGGCGCCGAATGGCGCAATTGCTGTTGGAAAATCCGTTTGCTGAGCCAGCGGGAACTCACCGACGAAGACGGTGATACCACGCTGGAAGCGGACACCACCGTGCTACTGCAGATTCAAATGACCGGGCTGGGCGGCTTCGGCGGCCGGGTGGATTCCCTGCTGGAACGCAGCATTCCCGGATACAGGAGTGAATATGATTAGGTCTCTGGCAACCTGGTTGCTGAGCGCGACGTTTTTGAGCACGACGATAGTGGGCGGCACGACCTTGTTGCTGCCCCTGGGCGCCCACGCCCAGGTCAAAACCCTCGACCGCATCGTGGCGGTGGTCAACGACGGCGTGATCATGGAAAGCGAGCTGCAGGAGCGGGTCGACGAGATCGCCGCCCAGTTCCGTGGCGATAACCGGCCGCTGCCGCCCGGCGAGGTGCTGCGTGAACAGGTGCTTGATCGAATGATCCTGGAGCGCCTGCAGCTGCAGATGGCGGAGCGCGCCGGCATCCGCGTCGACGACGGCACCCTCAACCAGGCCCTGTCCGGCATCGCCCGCCAGAACAACATGACCCTGCAGCAGTTCGCCGATACCCTGCGCGCCGACGGCTATGACTGGGCCCGGTTCCGCGAGCAGGTACGCAACGAGATGGTGATTTCCCGCCTGCAGCAGCGCAGCGTGGCGTCCCGGGTACGGGTCACCGACCGGGAAGTGCAGCGGTTCATGGAATCGGCCCTCGGCCAGCAAATGTTCCAGGCGGACTTCCATCTCGGCCACATTCTCGTCAAGTTGCCCGGCGACGCGAGCCCCGAGCAAGTCAGCGCGGCGAGAAACGAGGCCGAGGCACTGGTGCAACGCCTGCGCGCCGGCGCCGATTTCGCCGAGACCGCGGTGGCCGAATCGGACGGCCCGCAAGCGCTGGAAGGCGGTGATCTGGGCTGGCGGGAAGCGGCTGAGTGGCCGAGCCTGTTCTCCGAAACCGCGATCAACATGAGCCAGGGCGAGATCAGCGAGCCGCTGCGTTCCGGCGCCGGTTTCCACATCCTTAAAATGATTGATCGCCGTGGCGGCGGCGGCGAGAAAGTGGTCACCCAGTACCGGGTGCGCCATGTGCTGGTGCGCGCCGACACCCTAACCAGCGAGGCGCAGGCCCGCGCCGAGATCAACCGGGTCCACGAGCAGGTGGCCAGCGGCGAATTGAGCTTCGCCGAAGCGGCGGCGGAACACTCCGACGACCCGGGCAGTGGCCGCCAGGGCGGCGAGCTGGGCTGGGTCACCCCGGGGGAAATGGTGCCGGAATTCGAGCAAATGATGATCGAGACGCCGCCGGGCCAGCTTTCGCCGGTATTCCAAAGCCAGTTCGGCTGGCACTTCCTGCGCGTCGAGGAGACCCGGGAAGCGGACATGAGCGATGAGTTCCGCAAGCTGCAGGCCCGCCAGGCACTGCAGAAACGCCGCTTCGACGAAGAGCTGCAAACCTGGCTGCAGGAGCAGCGCGCCGAAGCCTACGTGGATATCCGCCTGCCATCATGACGCGGCGCCCGATCGCCATCACCGCCGGCGATCCGGCCGGCATCGGCCCGGACCTGCTGGCGGCGCTGCCGGGGGCCCTGCCGGACCAGTCCCTGGTATTGCTCGCCGACCGTGACGTACTGGCGGCTCGGGCCGCCACGCTGGGCCTGAACCCAACGCTGCCCGAATGGGCGCCGGGACAGCCGGCGCCGGAGCGCGGCGCCGCCCTGTGGCACTGCCCGGCCGGCGCCCCGGTCACCGCCGGGCAGCCGGACCCGGCCACCGGCGCCGGCACCCTGGCGATGCTGGAGCGGGCCGCCGACGGCTGCCTGGACGGCACCTTCGCCGCCATGGTTACCGCTCCGGTGGCCAAAAACATCATTTGCGACGGCGCCAACCCCGGCTTCACCGGACACACCGAATTTCTCGCCCAACGGGCCGGCAGCGACCAGGTGGTGATGATGCTGGTGGCCGGCGAGTTACGTGTTGCCCTGGCCACCACCCACCTGCCCCTGGCGCGGGTGCCGGCGGCGATCACCGACGCCGCCCTGGGCCGCACGCTGGCCATCCTGCACGACGACCTGCGCCGCAAATTCGCCTTGCCGCGCCCCCGAATTCTGGTGCTGGGGCTCAACCCCCACGCCGGCGAAGGCGGCCATCTCGGCCGCGAGGAACTGGATGTGATCATTCCCACCCTGGCGCGCCTGCGCGAACAAGGCCTGCAACTGACCGGCCCGGTGCCGGCGGACACCGCCTTCCAGCCGGAGCTGCTGGCCGACCACGACGCGGTGCTCGCCATGTACCACGACCAGGGTTTGCCGGTGCTGAAATACGCCGGCTTCGGCGAGGCGGTGAACGTGACCCTGGGGTTGCCGTTCATCCGCACCTCGGTGGACCACGGCACCGCCTTTGATCTGGCCGGCAGCGGTCGGGCCCGCCCCGGCAGCCTGCTGGCCGCAACCCGCCTGGCGGCGGATCTGGCCGCCCGGGCCGACGGCGCGGAGGCCCCATGAGCGAGCATCGCGCCCGCAAACGCTTCGGCCAGCATTTCCTGCACGACGCGGAAATCATCGACCGGCTGGTACGCTCGGTGGCGCCCCGGGATGGCGAAACCTTGGTGGAAATCGGCCCGGGCCAGGGCGCCCTGACCTTCCCGCTGCTCGAGCAGGTGGCGCACCTGACCGTGGTGGAACTGGACCGCGACCTGATCGGCCGGCTGCGCGACCGGGTGCCGGAGGACCGCCTGACCATCCATCAGAGCGACGCCCTGCGCTTCGACTTCACCGCCCTCGCCGAGCCCGGGCCGGTGCGCGTGGTCGGCAATCTGCCGTACAACATCTCCACGCCGTTGATTTTCCACCTGCTGGCACAGGCCGGCGCCATCGCCGACATGACCTTCATGTTACAGAAAGAAGTGGTGGAACGGCTCACCGCCGACCCCGGCGGCAAGGATTACGGGCGCCTGTCGGTGATGGTGCAGTATCATTGTCAGGCGGATTACCTGTTTCCGGTGCCGCCCGGGGCGTTTCAGCCGCCCCCCAAGGTGGATTCCGCCGTGGTGCGCCTGATCCCCTACGCCAGCCCGCCGTGGCCGGCGCAAGACCCGGCCTGGCTGAGCCGGCTGGTGGCGCAGGCGTTCAGCCAGCGCCGCAAGGCGATCCGCAACAGCCTGAAAACACTGATCGCCCCGGAGGTGTTCGACACCACCGGCATCGATCCCGGCCTGCGTCCGGATCACCTGTCCGTGGCGGACTACGTGACCCTGGCCAACGCCACCGCCCCTGGAACCACCAAGGAGCCGACGCCATGACCGCCGCGGACGACACCGCCATCGACACCCAACGCTACCGCATGCAGGTCACCGTGGAGAGCGAGTATCTGCCCGACCAAAGCGACGAAGAAGGCCAGCGCTGGGTGTTCGCCTACCATATCCGCATCCTCAACCAGGGCGACGTCACCGCGCGCCTGCTGACCCGCCACTGGGTAATCACCGACGGCGAAGAGCGCTCCCGCGAGGTGCACGGCGAAGGCGTGGTGGGCGAGCAGCCCAGCATCGCCCCGGGGCAGGAATTCCATTATTCCAGCGGCGCCATCCTGGAAACCGAAGTGGGCACCATGGAGGGCAGTTATCAGATGATCGCCGAAGATGGCACCTGCTTCGACGCGGAAGTGCCCGCCTTCACTCTCGCCGTGCCGCGCGCGCTGCATTGAGGGGAGGGTTATGAGCACTTACGCCATCGGTGACCTGCAGGGCTGCCTGACGCCGTTCGACGCGCTGCTCGACGAGATTCGCTTCAATCCGGATCAGGACCAACTGCTACTGGCCGGCGATCTGGTCAACCGCGGCCCGGATTCCCTGGGCGCCCTGCGCCGGGTCCATGAACTGCGCGACAACGTCCGCTTGGTGCTGGGCAATCACGACCTGCATCTGCTGGCGGTGGCGCACGGCCACGCCGCCCTCAAGCGCAAGGACACCCTGCAACCGATTCTGGACGCCCCGGACCGGTCACGATTGCTGGGCTGGCTGCAAAACCAACCGCTGCTGGTGGACGTTCCCGAGTTCCAGGCGGTGATGACCCATGCCGGCCTGCCGCCGCTGTGGCGGCTGGACGAGGCCCGGGGCCGGGCGCTGGAAGTGGAAACCGTGCTGGCGTCGCCGCACAAGGCGAACACCTTTTTTGCGAATATGTACGGAAACACGCCCGCCGGCTGGCACGACAGCCTGGAAGGCGCGGACCGCTGGCGGGTGATTACCAACTATTTCACTCGTATGCGCTTCGTCAACGACGCCGGTGAACTGGACCTGGGTAGCAAAGGCGAGCCGGACCAGCCGCCAGCGGGCTTTATGCCCTGGTTTGAACACCCGCAGCGCCGTGAACGCGATGTGCGCGTGCTGTTCGGCCACTGGGCCGCCCTGGAAGGCCGCGCCGGCACAGCCGGCGTGGAAGCGCTGGACACCGGCTGCGTGTGGGGCGGCTGCCTGACCGCCCTGCGCCTGGAAGACGGTCACCGCTTTCACCGCCCTTGTCACTGATTCCGCCGGTGCCGTCTTCGCGCGTTATTAACGCGCTCGCCACAATCCGTTTATTTATAAAAAAGTTCCCGCCCGAAAAGATTTTTGGTTTTGACTTGGCTTTCGTTTTAGCCCCATGCTAGAAACGAAGTGATTCGACTCCGACCGCTTAAGCCGCCGGCGCCAGCCCGCCGGCAGGAGCGTCCGAATGTGCCAGGCGTGGACCCTTAGTCTCTTTTCTCGTGCCGCTGATCGGCATCCTGGCCCGCTTTTATCCTTTTTCCGTTCGTTCCCCGTCCGGTTGGAACGAAACTCGCATGGTTTTTCCCCGTTTCCATCCGTAGTTGTCTCGCGGCACCGCAGACGCGGCGCACCGCCAGGAGGGAGTGAAGCATGAGTATTCTTCGTCACTATCAGGCCCGGTTCGAAGCAGGACAGGAAGACGAAATGTCCCTGGAGGAATACCTCGCCCTGTGTAAAAGCGACCCCGGTGTTTACGCGTCCGCCCCGGAGCGCATGCTGATGGCCATCGGTGAGCCGGAACTGGTGGACACCTCGAAAGACCCGCGCCTGTCGCGGATTTTTTCCAACAAAATGATCCGCCGCTACCCCGCCTTTGATGAGTTCTACGGTCTGGAAGACGTGATCGAGAATATCGTCAGTTATTTTCGCCACGCGGCCCAGGGCCTGGAAGAGAAGAAGCAGATTCTTTACCTGCTGGGGCCGGTGGGCGGCGGCAAATCGTCACTGGCGGAAAAACTCAAGGCGCTGATGCAGAAAGTGCCTTTCTATGCGATTAAGGACTCGCCGGTGAACGAGTCGCCGCTGTGCCTGTTCGATGTGGACGAGGACGGACCGATCCTGGAAGAGGAGTACGGCATTCCCCGCCGTTATGTGCGCACCATCATGTCGCCCTGGGCGGTCAAGCGCCTCAAGGATTACGGCGGCGATTTGAGCCAGTTCCGCGTGGTACGGCGCTACCCGTCGATCCTCGACCAGGTGGCGGTGGCCAAAACCGAACCCGGCGACGAGAACAACCAGGACATTTCCGCCCTGGTGGGCAAGGTCGACATTCGCAAGCTGGAAGAATTCGCCCAGGAAGACCCGGACGCCTACAGCTTCTCCGGCGGCCTGTGCCGCGCCAACCAGGGTCTTCTCGAGTTTGTGGAGATGTTCAAGGCCCCGATCAAAGTCTTGCACCCGCTGCTCACCGCCACCCAGGAGGGCAACTACAACGGCACCGAGCACATGGGCGCGATTCCGTTCGACGGCATCGTGCTGGCGCACTCCAACGAAGCCGAGTGGCAGACGTTCCGCCATAACAAGAACAACGAAGCGTTCATCGACCGGGTTTTCATCGTCAAGGTGCCCTACTGCCTGCGGGTCACCGAAGAGCAGCGGATCTACGACAAGCTGCTGCGCAATTCCAGCCTGCGCCAAGCGCACTGCACGCCGGACACCCTGCGCATGCTGGCCCAGTTCTCGGTACTCACGCGCCTCAAGGAGCCGGAGAATTCCAGCATCTACTCCAAGATGCGGGTCTACGACGGCGAGAACCTCAAGGACGTGGACCCGCGCGCCAAGTCAATGCAGGAATACCGCGACATGGCCGGCGTCGACGAAGGCATGGACGGACTGTCCACCCGCTTCGCCTTCAAGATTCTTTCCAAGGTGTTCAACTTTGATCACTCCGAGGTAGCGGCCAACCCGGTGCACCTGATGCACGTTCTTGAGCAGCGCATCGAACAGGAGCAATTCCCCCAGGAGCTCCAAGAACAGTACCGGCGCTTCATCAAGGAATACCTGGTGCCGCACTATGTGGAGTTTATCGGTAAGGAAATCCAGACCGCCTATCTGGAGTCCTACTCCGAGTACGGCCAGAACATCTTCGACCGCTACGTCATGTACGCGGATTTCTGGATTCAGGATCAGGAATTCCGCGATCCGGATACCGGTGAGATTTTCGACCGGCAATCACTGAACGAGGAGCTGGAGAAAATCGAAAAGCCGGCGGGCATCTCCAACCCCAAGGACTTCCGCAACGAAGTGGTCAACTTCGTGCTGCGCGCCCGTGCCAACAACAGCGGCCGCAACCCCAGCTGGATGAGCTACCAGAAGCTGCGCGATGTGATCGAGAAGAAAATGTTCTCGAACACGGAAGAGCTGTTGCCGGTTATTTCCTTCAACCCCAAGGGCAGCGAGGACGATCGTCGCAAGCACGACAACTTCGTGAAGCGCATGATGGACCGGGGGTATACGGAGAAGCAGGTGCGGTTGCTTTCGGAGTGGTATTTGCGAGTCCGAAAAGCGCAATAAAAGCAGTCGAAAGTTACAAGTTGCAAGTTGAAACGCGGGTTGGACAGATGTGATCGGCGAGCGCGCTCTCCGCGACCAGTTCGGAGCCGCCTTTTCAACTTGAAACTTTCAACTTGTAACTCGCAACTC
>DASUNW010000102.1:0-2487 GCA_036276955.1 Alcanivorax sp.
ACCGGCTCACGGGGCCACGTCCAGCCGTGCCAGCCGGCGCGCCAGCCCCGGTGCCCAGCGGCCGATCAAGCGCATGCCGGTGGCTTCCACGCTGACCGGCACCTCGGCGCGGTTGCCCTGCACCGCGTCGACGATGGCGCGGGCCACCCGGTCGGCGGTGAAGCCGCGTTTATGATAAAGCCGCTGGGCGGCGTCGCGGCGGCGGCTTTGTTCGTCGTCATCGACGCCCACGAAACGGGCCCGCCCGGTAATCGGCGTATCGATGATGCCGGGGCAGATCGCCGACACGCCGATGCCCTGATCCGCCAGCTCCGCGCGCAGGCATTCCGTCAGCATCAGCACCGCCGATTTGCTGGTGGCGTAGGCCGGCAGCGCCCGCGACGGCAAGTACGCCGACGCCGACGACACATTGACGATATGGCCGCTCTTGGCCTGGTCGACCATCTGCCGGGCGAACAGCCGGCAGCCGTGAATCACGCCCCACAGGTTCACGTCCAGCACCTGCTTCCAATCCTGCACCGTGGTGTCCAGCAGCGGCCCGGCCAGGCCGATGCCGGCGTTGTTGACCACCACGTCCGGGGCGCCCAACTCCTTGTCCACGTAGCGCGCCAGCGCCTCCATGGAGCGGCTGTTGCCGACATCGGTTTTGCGGCTCAGCGCGCGGCCGCCGGCGTCCTTGATGCGTTGCGCGGTGCGGGCGGCGGAGTCCGGGTCGATGTCGGTGCACAGCACGGTGGCGCCACGGGCGCCGAACGCCAGCGCGGTCTGCTCGCCGATGCCCGAGCCCGCGCCGGTGATCACCACCAGCTTGCCGCTGTCCGGCCCGTCGCCGGCGGTGACCCGGGCGCGCTGCAGGGCCGCGTCGGCGGGCGCGCCCTCGATATGTTCAATAAAGGCTTTCAGATAGCGGGCGGTCACCGGCGCATGGCCGAGCAGCGGCCCCCAGTGGCCGGTGTTCAACTCGCGGCGCCACAACTGGCCGGTCCACGGCGGCACGCTGTCCAGCAGCGCCGGCCCCACGAAGCGGTCGCGGCGGGCCACCAGCAGTTGCACCGGCACCGTGGTGCGCCGCTCCCGGGGGTGCAGCAAGCGCGGCAGCATATTGGCGCGGTACAGGGCCACGCCCTGGGCGCCGTCGCGGGCCTGGGTGGCGCTGACCGGTGCGCTGAGGCCCTCGGTGCGCCGCAACAGGTCGGGCCAGGCGTCGCCGAGCCCCATCTTCCAGGCCATCGGCGCCAGGGCGGGGATATGAAAGGCGCCGATGTACCAGCTCTTCGCCAGTTGCCGCAGGCTGCCGGCCAGATCGCCGGCGCCGGTGGCGCGCAGATTCTGACCGACATGGTCCAGGCACGGGCCGGACAGGCTGGTGTACGAGGCGATGCGCTTTTCAGCGCCGGGCTCGGTGACCGCCTCCCAGGCCTGGATCGAACCCCAGTCGTGGCCCACCAGATGCACCGGCCGGCCCGGGCTCAGCGCGTCGATCACCGCGAAAAGGTCGTCGCGCAGTTCTTCCAGCCGGTAAGCCCGGCGGTCGCGCGGCGAGGACGAGGCGCCGGCGCCGCGCACGTCGTAGGTGATCAGGTAATAGTCATCGCCGAGCGCCTCGGCCACCGCGTCCCAGACGTCGCCGTTATCCGGGTAGCCGTGCACGAACAGCACCGCCGGGCCGCCCGGGTTACCCCGACGGCGGGTCGCCAGATTAATACCGCCGCGGATCACGGTGCGGTGTTGCCACTGTTCCATGCGTCTGTCTCTCGTCGAGTCCACTTTGGGAAGAACGTTTACACCGTTTGATGTAACAGTCAAATGGCGCTGTTGGCCGCCTGAACCGGTCGATACGTAGTTTGGGTCAATCACGTTGATTTCTTGTTATAACGCCGCCGGTGCCATCGAATCGGGCGCTGTCTTGTCGTAGTCTTCACGCTTTAATGCCGTGCGGCCCTTTAGCGTACGGTCGCGACGCGCGTATTGATTCAGAAGGAGGAGAGAGTGCCTTTACACCGTCTCACGCCCATGGCCCTTGCCGGTCTGATGTTCCTGGCTACGTTGGTGCTGGCGGCGCCGTCATTCGCTCAGGAAGCAGGCAACGCGAACGAACCCGCTTATGGCACCCTGGCGGATTTGATCGAGGACGAGTCCTCGCGCAATGCCTTGATCAAGGAACTGCGCGCGCTGCAGGCCGCCCGCACCAGCCCGGAGGCGCGGCAGGCCCCGCTTGCGGTGGAAGGAGGCGTGCCGGCGGAACGGATCGCGGCCCGGTCGCCCAGCGATCAGCAGCCCGAAGAGGTGTCGTTCGCCCGACGCATGGCCGCCACCACCGGCAACCTGGCCGGCAATATGGGTGAGCAGTTCGCCGCCCTCGGGGCCGCGCTGGGCGGTCTGGTGGGTGCCGGCCAGGCACAGGCCGACGAGGCCGTGGCCGCCGAGGTGGACCTGCAGCAAGTGGGCGCCGCGGCGGTGAATCTGGCGATTCTGGTGATCGCCACC
>DASUNW010000103.1:0-41039 GCA_036276955.1 Alcanivorax sp.
GACATGAAAGAGAGTCGTCTTGAGGTAAAGGCGGCGAGTGTAGCATCTACACTATTTCAATTGCCGGATTTCGGCCCGCCCGGAGGCGGGCGCCGGTGCGCTCAGCGGTCCTCGCTGTCGTTTCCGCGGTCGTGATAATGGGTTTTGGTCTCGCCATAGTGCCCGCGGGTGTCGCCGCTGTGACCGTTGTTCTCGCCGGCGAACAGGATGCCCTCGGCGGCGGACCGCAGATGCACATCAAGCTGGTTGAAGGCGATCTCCACGCCGTGCTCGCGGGCCAGCGTGTCGATGGCGCGGTTCAGTTCGTTGGTGGCGAACAGGATGTCGCCGATCTCGCCGAGGTAGACGCGCAATTCGTGGTCCAGCGTGCTGGCCCCGAACGCCATGAACAGGATCAGCGGCTCAGGATCATGCAATACCCTGGCGTTGTCCTGCGCCGCTTTTTTCAGCACCTCGTGGCAAGCTTGCAGATCGGACCCGTAGGCGAAGCCGACTTTCAGCGTGACCCGGGTGACGGTGTCGGTCAGGGACCAGTTAATCAGCCGCTCGGTGACGAACGCCTTGTTGGGAATAATGATTTCCTTGCGATCGAAATCGATGATGGTGGTGGCGCGGATGCGGATGCGGCTGACCGTTCCTGAAAGGTTGTCGATAGTAATGACGTCGCCGATGCGGATCGGCCGCTCGAACAAAATGATAATGCCGGAAATAAAGTTGGCGAAAATCTCCTGCAGACCGAAGCCCAGGCCCACACCCAGGGCGGCGACCAGCCATTGCAGCTTGCCCCAGGACAGCCCCAGTGACCCCAGCACCACCATGACGCCGATCATCACGATCACATAGGAGAGCAGGGTAGTGACCGCGTAGCTGGCCCCCTGCTTGAGGTTGAGCCGGGAGAGCAGTATCACTTCCAGCAGACCGGGCAGGTTGCCCACCAGCACGAAGGTGCCGATACCGATGGCCAGGGCGGTGATCACGTCGCCCAGGCTGATCGGCGAAGTGGTGGCGTTGGCGCCGCTGCCTTCGGTGCTTTCCCACAGCACGATGGTGTTGGTGTAGGAAAACGCATTGATCACATCCGCCCACACCCAATAGAGCAACACGCCGAATGTCAGCAGCAGGCCCAGGCGCAACAGTCGCAGGGATTGTTGGTTGACTTGTCGCAGGTCCATTTGCGGTTCCTCGACTTCCACGCCTTCCACGTTTTCCTTGGGTTGTGCTTCGCGTTCCGCCACCGCGCGCTTATAGGCCAGCCGCTGGGCGGCCACCGCCAGGCCCCGCACCGCCGTGGCATCCACCAGAATCCACAGCAGAGCCAGATAGAAGGTGTCGATCATGCGGCCGGACAGGCGCACCGAGGTGAAGTAGTAACCGCCGATGATCAAGCCCACCAGCACCAACGGCACGCCGGCGCTCACGGTGGTGGTCACCGAGCGCAGCGTGCGGGAGTAATGCTCGATAGGGTAGGCGAGCGCGGCGCGCGCCAGCATCACGCTGATCAGGGTCAGGCCCGCCACCATGGTCACCAGGCCGATGCGGTCATTGCTCAATTGCGCCGGCCACTCTTCGCCGAACGCGATCACCAGCGTCATCGGCACCATGGTCAGGCCCACGGCCAGTAGCCGACGCCGCAGTTGCCGGTTGTTGTCCTCGGTCCAGCGGAAATGACGCCGGGCGATGCCGTTGCGTGCCAGCAGCCGGTAGCACAGTTCGAATACCAGCCAGAGCAGCGAAATTTTCGCCAAGGCCGCGCCCAGCACCGTGCTCAGGGTGCCGGGCTGCACCCACAGGCCCCAGCCCAGCAGGCTCAGCACCAGCGGCCCGGGCATACACAGCAGCGCCGTATAGACGATCGCCAGGGGCGTGTGAAGCTGGCTGTCGCGCTTTAGGAAACCGATGTCGCTGTTCAGGGACTTGATCCGTTTGCGCAGCCGCGGGCGCGCCATCCACAGCGCGCTGGCCAGTATCAGAGGCAAAAACAACCACGGCCATTTCGCCTGGAACATGTCGACGGCGTTCGCGGCCATACGCTTCCAGGGCATGGTGTCGAGCTGACCCATTACCTGCCCTGGGAAGTCCGCGAACCAGGCCAGCGACAGGGGCTGGGTGCTCGGCATCCAGAATGTTTGTTCGGAAATAGTGTCATGCAGGTTGCGGGTCAGCTTGTACAGTTGCTCCTGCGACAGGTTCAGGCGCACCAGGATATTCAGCTTGCGGCCTAACTCCTGATCCAGCTGATTGAGCAGATCCACGCGGTTATCAATCAGGCGCTGCAGGCCATCGCGAAGCTGGGCTTTTTGCGATTCGTCGAGGCCCAGGTCGTCGGGCAGCGCGAGGTCCCTGTTTTTCAATTCCTGCAGTGTCTGGCGGATGTCGAACTGGGCCAGGCGCGCTTCGGTGATCTGCTTATCCAGGCCCGGGCGGGGTTCAAATTGCGGCAGGCTTTTTTGCTGCTCGTAAAGAATGCGTGACAGCAGCAGGCTGCCGTCGAGCATTTCAATCTGGTCATTGACGGTGCTGGACAATGAGCGGGCGCGATCAAGCTGGGTTTCCGCGTTGATCACTTCGCGGATCAGATCGTTGACGTCGCTGGCGGTGTCCTTGAGCCGTTCGCGTGCCGCCTCGTTGCGTTGCCGCGCCGCTTTCAGGCGCGGGTTGCCGGCCAGGCTTTCGGGTAGGTCCAGTTGGTCGTCGCCGATTTGCGCGCTGAGCGATTCGCCCCGGCGCTCGTTGATCATCGGCTGCAACACATCCAGCCGCGCCTGGATCACTTCGGTTTGCGCTTCCAGCAGCCGTTTGCGAAGACGGTCCAGCTCTTCCAGGGTGCTGGCCACGGACAGCTCTTGGTTGCGCAGCTCAATGCGCGTCTCCAGAGCGGCCAGCTCGGTACGCAAGCGGGTTTTCTCGGCGTCGGTCAGGGTCTCGTTTTCCTGGTTCAAACGCCGGCGGATCTCGTCGGTGCGGGCCAGGCTGTCGCTGATCGTGTTTTGGGCACGCTCGGGCAGGGTTTGTGCGCGGGTCAGGTCGCCGCTTACCTGGGCCAGGGTTTGCTGGTTTTCCTCCAACGCTTCCAGTTGCTGTCCCAGTTCCTCGGCGAGCGCCGCCAGGGACAGGTCTTGGTAGCGTGTCCGCCAGTCCTGCTCGAGGTTCCGGCGCGCCTGGGACAATTGCTCCTGGAGGCGGTTGCGCTCCACCGGCGCCTGCCGTTTTCGATCGGAGAGCGATTCGATCTGTTCCTGGTTGCTGTCGATCTCGCGGCGCAGTTCGAGGGCGTGTTCCAGCTCCTGGCGTTGCGGGTCGTCCTCGGCGGCGCTGTCTTTCCCGGTGCTCGGTTCGCCGCTGTCAGCGGAGATCTGTTTCTCCAGGTCACCGATGCCGGGCAACGAAAACGCGCCGGTCTGCGCCTGGGCCGCCGCCATTGGCAGCAGCAAAAGGAACAGGGTCAGCGGCAGCGATCGGAACGGTATCTTGCACAGGGTCAAAACGGTTAACACAGAGAGCGCCTTTGGTTTTTTGCAAGCTTAGCAATGGCCGGGGTCGCGGCATAGTCACGACCCCTTGATCAATGCGATCCGCAGCCTTTTCCGTCGGTGATCTCAGCGACGCTGTCGGCCACGTTCGGGTCCTCCGGCGCCAGTTGCCGGGCCCGGCACACCGCGTCCCGGGCCTGGCGCGGTTGGCCGGTTTCGTGCAGCGCGTAGGCCAGGTTGTTCCAGGCCGGCGCCAGTTCCGGTGCCCGCTCCACGGTGGCGCGATAGGCGCGCAGGGCGGCGTCGGTTTGCCGATCCTGCCAGAGCGCGTTGGCGTAGCCGAAGTATAACCGCCCGTTCTCCGGGAAACGCGCCACGGCCGCCTCCCAGTGGGGCAGGGTATCGCCCTGCATGGGCGCCAGCGCTTGCAGCAACGGTTCCGGTTCCACGCTGTCTGGCAGATCGCCGGGCGGCAGTAGCACGAAGCCCCAATACCGGCCCCGTGCCCAGGTGCGCAGAAAACGATTCCAGCGGCTTTCCACGGCCCGGTCGGTGCCGCTGTGCAGCACAATCCGGTCGCCGCCGTCGCGGTAGCCGATCACCACCGCATAGTGCCACAAAGGCCATTGCGGTAGCGCCAGATTCTGCAACACCAGGACCGGGTGGCCGGCCTGCACCTCCTGGATCAAATCGGTGGGGGTGTTGATCGGGTAGGCGAGCAGGCCCCGAGCCCGGCCCGCCGCCATCAGTTCGATGCCCAGCGCGCCCTGGCGTTCCGGCAGCCACACTTCGTCGACCAGCGCCGCTTTGTCGCCGGGCAGGCCGTTCCATTGCAGCAGCATGCCGAGCGCGGCGGGGCCGCACTGATACGCCTCCTGAGCGATGAAGGGGACATCCAGGTGGTGCCGCGGGCGGGCGTCGGCCCGTTCCGGCGGCGGTACCGTCTGACAGGCGGTCAGCACAAGCAGGAATAACAAGGCGGCGACCGGGCGGCCGCCGCTTGGGTCGGCGATCATTTACCCGATCGGGTCGATAACGGGGAACACGTCGGTGGCGCCGAGCAGATCCAGCAGCACCAGGATCAGAATCACGGCGAGAATCACACCCACCACACTACCGCCGGCGGGCATTTGGTCCGCTTTCTGCGCCAGCTGGTTCAGCTCCCGGTCACTGAGACGGCCCAGACGCTTTTCCACATCCTCGGGGGTGACGCCGTTCTTGGCCAGCACCTTGGCGGCCGCTTCGTGGTTCATAAGCCGCATGACTTTACGTTCCGTGGCGGCGCGCTGCTCGCTGGCAAGCATGCTGTCGGTGGTGACCATGGCGGCGTGGGCCGCGGGCACGAACAAGCCCTGCGTAAACAGCATAATAAGCGCGGTCAGGGCGCCGGTAATTTGTTTTTTCATCGACATCGCTCCACTTATAAAACGTACCGCTGAGCTTAGCATGCGCGGTTCTCGGCCAGAGTTATGCAAGTTAAAGCTTTGTGATCTTTTACACTCATCTCACCGATCACCGCGGCGTTCACGCCGGCTTCACCGAGCGCCGCCAGGGCGGCGTCCCGCAAGCCCGGGTCCAGGGCGAACAGCAGGCCGCCACTGGTCTGCGGATCGGTGGCCGCCACCAGGCGTGGATCGTCCGCGTCGATGTGGCGGTAGTCGCAGCGCGTCAGCACCTGATCGTTAGCCGGTTTGAGTGTGCTGACAATGCCCTGGGCCACCAGCTCTTCGGTGCCCGGCAGCAGCGACAGGGTGTCCACATCAAGGCGCGCGTCCAGGTTGCTTTGCTCGCACAGTTCCAGCAGGTGGCCGAGCAGGCCGAAGCCGGTGATATCGGTGCAGGCGTTGGGCCCCAACCGCGCCAGCGCGTCCCGTGCCGGGCCGTTGCTTAGCAGCATGCTGTCCAGGGTGGCGTCCAGCCAGGGACCGCGGCTGAGGTTGCGCATCAGCCCGGCCAGTTGAATGCCGGTGCCCAGGGCCTTGGTGAGAATCAGCGCGTCGCCGGGCCGGGCGCCGCTTTTATGCCACAGGTCGTGCGGTGGCGCGGCGCCGTTAACGGTAAAACCGGCGGCCATCTGCGGCCCTTCGATGGTGTGTCCGCCTACCAGGGTGCAGCGGGCGGCGTTCAGTTCTTTCAGTGCGCCCGCCATCAGGCGGTGCAGATCGCGGCTTTGCAGCCGGGGATGATGGCGCGGCAGACAGACCGTGGCCAGGGCGGAGTGGGGCGCCGCGTTCATGGCGAACAGATCACTCAGACTGTGCAGCGCGGCGATGCGCCCGAACAAATAGGGCTCGTCCACGAAGGCGGGGAAATAATCCAGGCTTTGCACCAGCCGTTGGCCTTCGGGCCAGCGGATCACCGCCGCGTCGTCGGCGTGGTCCACCCCCGCCTCGATGTCGTCGCGGATCACCGGGTCCAGTGCCGCCAGCGCTTCGCTCAGGGATTGCGCCCCCACTTTGGCGCCGCAGCCGGCGCAGTGCAGCGTATCGTCCGGGGCGCCGGCCCGGGCGGCGGCGTCCATGCGCGGTAGTCGCCGATCGAATTTGTCCATGAAATCCCGGTCCAGCCGGTCCTTCCAGCGCCACACCCAGCCGCCGGCCAACGCCGGGCCGCCGCCGCGGCTGCCCACGGCGTCACGGCCGCCGACGGACAGCAGTGACAGGAAACGCCGTTGCGGCCGGTACGGCGCCAGCGGCTGTCCCTGGGCGGCGGCGGCCAGATTGCGCGCCAGGATTTTCGCCTGGCGTACCGCGTACACCCCGGCCTTGGGCAGGTCGCCGGGAAAGGCGGCGCAGTCGCCGGCGGCGAACACCCGCGCGTCCGCAGGGCTTTGCAGGGTGTCGTTGACGCGCACGAAGCCCAGGTCGTCGCAGGGCAGCCCGCTCTCCAACAGCCAGGAGGCGGCCTGCACGCCGGTGCACCAGAGCAGGAAGTCGTATGGCAGCTCGCGGTCATCGCTGAGCAGGCGTTGCGCCTGCACCTGCCGCACCGGGGTGTCGCCGTGCAGGGCCACGCCCCGCGCCGTCAGACGCCGGGTCATGCGGCGGCGCACCCCGGCGGGGAAGCCCGGCAGCAGCGTCCCGGTGGTGACCAGGCTGACGCGGGCGCGCTCGCCAAGGGCATGGGCCACAGCCAGCGCCATTTCGGTGCCGCCGGCGCCGCCGCCGACCACGGTGATGGCCGCCGGGTTTTCCCACTCGGACAGGGTCTCCCGGAGCGCCTGCCAGCGACGGTGAAAATCCGCCACCGGTTTTACTGGCACCGCGTGCTGGTCGGCGCCGGGCACGGCGGTGAGGTTGGGGGTGGCGCCCACGTCCAGGCTGACCAGGTCGTATTCCAGGTGCGTGCCGTCGTCCAGGTAGAGCCGTCGTTGCTCGGGCTTCAGGCGCTCGACGCGGGCGCGGATAAAGCGCGCGCCCACCGCCTGGCACAGCCGCCGCAGATCAATGTGCGTCTCGTCCAGCCGGTAATGGCCCGCGACCAGGCCCGGCAGCATGCCGGAATAGGCGCTCAGGCTGTCCGGGGACACCAGCGTCAGGCGCAGGCCGGGCACCGGTTTCATGGCCAGCATGCGCAGCGCCAACGCGTGGCTGTGGCCGCCGCCGACCATGATCAGGTCCTGGGTGGCGGAAGGGGTCAGCATGCGGTTCTCCTGTCGATCATGGCGGGTTGTCTCACTGGAGGCGTGTCACTCGATGGGCTGCCCACGGGTGGAGAGACGCAGGCGCCCGCGCAACCAACGCGAAAAGGCGTCGACGCCCAGATTCAGACCCACGGTGGCGAGAATCAGCACCAGGGTACGGTCGAAGCGGAACTCGGCGACGCTGGAATCAATATAGAAACCCAGGGTATGAATGCCCAGGATACCCAGCACCGCCGTCTCGCGCATGATGATCTCCCAGCGGTAGAGCAAAAAGGCGAGAAAATTGGGGTACAAACGGGGCAACACTTCAAACGCGTAACGGTTGAGCCCCCGGGCGCTGTCGTCGCGCAGGGTCAACCTTTCGCTGAACCGGGCGGTGAGGTGGGCAATGATGGCGCCGGTGTGCAGGCCCAGGGCGAGAATCCCCGGCAGCATGGACGGGCCGAGCATGATCAGAAAGAAAAACGCCAGGAAGAATTCCGGCGTGGTGCGCAGCACCACCAGAATAAAATGCCCCAGGGCGCGGCTGGCGCGGTTGCCGAACAGCGGCGAGCGCAGCGGAAACAGCACCAGGGCCAGCAGCGCGGTGAGCAGCAGGGCGGCCAACCCCAGCACCAGAGTGTGCCAGACCCCCGGGCCGATCTGCTCGGTCCACAGCGTGCCCAGCCACACCGCCAGCTCGCCGGCACCGCCGCCGTTCTTGAGCGGAGCCGGCACCAGATCCTGGGTGACAAAGCGCACCAGGGTTTGCAGGCTGCCGGTCCACACCGGCGGCGCCCAGATCAGCGCCGCCAGCAGGTACAACGGCAGCAGCAGCGGGCGCAGCCAGAAACGCAGGGTCAGGATCAGCAGGAACAGCAGATAGAGCAGCGCCGCGCCTTCGCCGTAATGGCCTTCGCGGAACGCGGTTTCCAGGTGAAAGCCCAGGGTCGGCAGGCCGATAAAGCCGAGAATCGCCGAGGCGCGCAGGGCGCATTCCAGACGGTAGCCGGTGTAGGCCTTGCAGGACGCCCAGATCAGCGGCAGGCGGGCATAAAAAAAGTGACCCAGCCGGCGCCGGTCGTCGGGCAGGGCAACCGCCGGTGCCGGGTCCGCTTCCTCCAGGAATTCACCGAACACCTTGGCGAAGATGCCCGCGTAGGGCAGGGCGATGGCGAGCACGCCGGTGAGCGTGGACAGGCCGGTGATCTGCATCAACAGCAGGCCCCAGAATAGCTCGTGGATGGCGCGCACCGAGGCGGCGCCGGCGCGCACCGCCCGCCGGTGCCAGAACAGCGCCAGCAGGAAGCCGGCGGCGGCGCCCAGGGCGACCCCCTGGAAGGCGAAGGCGAGGGTGTTGGCGAGCGCCCGGCCGAGCCCCTCGGTGGCGAGAAAGTCAGGCTGCAGCAGGCCCAGACCCACGCGCATCATTTCCGCGCCGGGGTCGTTCCGGGTGATCGCCAGGTCGGCGCAGGCGAAGGCGATCAGCCCGGCCAGGCCCAGCCAGCCGCTGGCCCGGCGCCAGCCGGCGGCGGTGGTGGTGAAGGTCGGGGCGGGACCGCTCATGGCTGGTAGAGCGTGTCCAGGTCGGCCAGCGTCAGCGACGCGGAGGGCGCGTCGAGCACTGTCTGGCCGTGGCGCAGGCCGATCACCCGTTCAAAGCAGGCCAGCGCCAGGGCGCGGTCGTGCATGGCCACCACGGCGCTGTCGTGGCGGCGCAGGGTGTCGCCGAGCAGGGCCTGGCCCTGGTGTTCATCCAGGTTGGAGATCGGCTCGTCGGCCAGCAGTACCGGTCGTTCCGTGAAGAGCGCGCGGCCCAGGGCAGTGCGCTGGGCCTGGCCGCCGGACAGGCGGTCGACGCTGGTGAACAGCTTGTCCGCCAGGCCCAGGTCCTCGGCCACGGCGGCGACGCTGTCGCGCTGGCTGGGGGTGGGGCGCACCAGCGCGCGCAGATTGCGCCAGGTGCCGAAGCGGTGCAGGCCGCCCATGTAGATGTTGTGGAACACGCTGAGCATGGGCACCAGCGCCTGCTCCTGGGGGCACCAGGCGCACAGCGATTCGTGCTGGCGGCGCAGCGCCGCCAGCAGTGTCGACTTGCCACTGCCGGAAGGACCCAGCAGGGCCACGGTTTCGCCGCGCCGGATGGTCAGATCCAGGGCGGGGAACACCGTCTCGCGGCCATGGCCGAGCCGCGCACCCTGGAAGTGGAACAGGGGCGCCAGTTTTTCTTCAGGCGTTGTGGCGTTCAATCCAGCAGCCCGATCGCTTCGGCGGTGTCTTCGATGGCCTGGTAGTCGTCGTTGTCGGCGGGCACGAAGGCGCTGCGCGGGAAGGCCTCCAGCAGCTCCGGGTCGTCGATCGACAGCAGCACTTCGGTGACCCGCTCGCTGAAGCCGTCGCCGAAGCGCTCGTCCAGGTCGCCGCGCACCGTCCAGTGGTAGTCCGGGTAGGCGGGGGTTTCCCAGATCACTTGCACCTTGTCGGTGTCGATCTCGCCGTCGGCCAGCGCTTGATCCCAGACCTGGTAATTGAGCGCGCCGGTGACGTAGGCGCCGCTTTGCACCAGCGACAGGGTGCGGCTGTGGTCACCGCTGAAACCGACCTTGTCGATGATCTCCTGGGGCGGCGCGCCGAAGCGTTCGCGGAAGTAGTATTCGGGCATCAGCCGGCCGGAGGTGCTGCCCTTGGAACCGAAAGTGAACGACGGCTGCTCGGCGAAGGCGTCGGGCAGGGTGTCGCCGGGTTCCAGACCGGTGCTGGTATGGGCGATGAAATAGGATTTGAACGCGGTGTCTTCCTGGCCCTGGGCGATGGCTTGCGAGCCGGGCACCAGACGCCGGGCCTGGACACCCGACAGCCCGCCGAACCAGGCCATCTGCACCTCGTCGTTACGGAAGGCGGTGACCGCCGCCGGATAGGATTTCACCGGTACGTATTTCACCGGCACGCCGAGCGCCTCTTCCAGGTGCTCGGCGACTTTGCCGAAACGTTGTTCCAGGCGTGACTCGTCCTGATCGGGGATTGCTGTGAAGGTGAAGGTTTGCGCGCTTTCCCGTGAATCACAGGCGGTCAGCAGTAGCACGGCACAGGCCGTGGCCAGAAGGGGTTTGATCATTGTCGGCTCCGTTCAATAGGGAGTATTACCGGACGTTATTAGGGCCTGTTCACACTACTACTCGCATCCAGCAGGCATGATGCGAGTAGTGTGAACAGGCCCTGCTCACCGCCGCGTGTCCGGCTATCCGCGGTGGGTCAGGTATTCCATCACTTGTGCCCGGCTGCCCTGATAGAGAATCGGGCCGTCGCGGCGTTGTAGCATGTAATCGTACATGGGGTCGTAATAGTCGCGCAGCAGTTCGCGGATCCACGCCTCGTGGCGCCGCGCATCGCCGCCGTGACGTTGCGCATCGAGGGCGGCTTCCAGCTCGCCGCGCAGATACTGGTGGCGGGCGCCGCCCAAGCGTTTGCGAATCCGGTCGAGGGCGGCGAGCAGGGCGTCCGCCAGTTGCTCGAACGCCTGCTCTTCGCCGTAGTGGCGGCTGTACTCATCCAGCGGCCCGGTGACGTAATCTTCCAGAGTCACCCGCACGCGGGCCTCCAGCGGTTCGTCGATGACCACGCGCGGGGACTGCCGGATACGCGCCTGCAGATCGTCCGGTACATAGCAGCGGCCGATCAGCTTGCCTTCGTCTTCCACCACCACCGGTGCCGGGTCCCGGTATTGCTGCTTGAGCAGTGCGATCGCCAAGCGGTTCTCGAAATCGATCTGGCTGGGCTGGCCCGCCGGCCGGCGTCCGAACGCCGAGCCCCGGTGGTGCGCCAGGCCTTCCAGATCCACGGCGTCGTCGAGTCGCTCGATCAGCCGTGTTTTGCCGCAGCCGGTGCGGCCGCTGAGCACCACCATGGGCAGGTGGCGCAGATTGTGTTTCAGCCGGTCGAGCAGGAAGCGCCGCATCGCCTTGTAGCCGCCCACCACCAGCGGCACCTGCACGCCCGCCTGGCTCAGCCAGGTCTGCGCGGTGCGGCTGCGCAGGCCGCCACGGAAGCAGTACAGGTAGCCGTCCGGGTGGGCCCGGTGCCATTCCCGCCAGGCGTCCAGGCGCGCGCTCTTTTTACGGCCGCTGACCAGCTCGTTGCCCAGGTCGATGGCGGCCATCTGCCCCTGCTGTTTATAGCGGATGCCCACCCGGTGCCGCTCGTCGTCATTAAGCAGCGGCAGGTTGCGGGCGGTGGGGAAGGCGCCCTTGGCGAATTCCACCGGCGCACGCACGTCCAATAAGGGTGTGTCGCCGAGAAAAAGCCCGGCGTAGTCTCGAGTGTCGTCCATGGCGAAGGATTCTAGCAGCCTGGCGGCTGCCTGGCTTCAAGCTTCAAGCTGCGGGCAGGCCGTGCTGGCATAAGGGCCGTGCCATGAGCAGCGATACAGGATTCAGGATGCAGGATACAGGGAGCCTTAGAGTCCGCGGACAGGCTTGCGTATTAGCATGGCGTCGTTGACCAGAACGCAAAGGCGCGAAGCAAAAAGCGTGTCCGTTCCTTCCGCCCTGCCTCCGCGCTGAATCCTGTATCGGCCGGCAAACGCCGGCCTCGGCCTGCCTGCAGCTTGAAGCTTGCAGCCGACCGCCGCGCAAGCGGCGGTCAAACCGGGCGCAGCTGGCCCGTGAGGTGCGGCTTGACGCCGTCCTTGGCCAGAACGCGGAAATCGATGCCGCCGTCGGTTTCCTCGCGGGCGAATTTCACCGTGGCGGGGATGAACATCGGCACCTTGAACTGTACCGCCACGGTGAAGGCTTCCTCGGGCAGTTCCTGTTGCAGCTGCCCCAGGGCGCGGGCCTTGGACCACATGCCGTGGGCGATCTGACGCTTGAAGCCGAACAGCTTGGCGGTCAGCGGGTAGAGGTGAATCGGGTTGCGGTCGCCGGACACGGCGCCGTAACGGCGGCCGGTGTTGCCCGGGACTTTCCATTCAATGGCGTCGGTGACCGGTTCCGGTGTGCCGCGCGATCCCTTGTCGGCTTTGACGCCGCTGCCGCCGCCACGGAAAAAGTTCACCGATTCGCTGGCCCAGACCCGCTCGCCGCCGGTGCTGACCACGGTGAAGATGGAAAACTCATAGCCCTTTTCCACCTGAGTCAGGTTGCCCAGGTAGCATTTGATATTGAGCTGTTCGCGCTCGGCGATGGGCCGGTACTGGGTAATGCTGTTGCGCACATGCACCAGGCCCATGGCCGGGAACGGGAAGCCGTCCTCCATCATCAGCGCCATGTGCAGCGGAAAGGCGTGGATGTGCGGGTAGGTGACCGGCAGGCGGCCGTCGTCGCTGAACCCGCAGACCTTGCGGTAGGCGGCCAGGTGATCGGCGTCCAGCCCCACGTCGTTGAGGCGCAGGCCGACATTGGGCAGTTGCGGGTTTTTGCCGGGCTTGACTCGGGCGCGCATCACCGCTTTGGCGAAGTTCACCGGCATCGCCGGGGCGTGGCGTAGCTCGCGGAAGTTCACGTCACTCATAACAGCGTCCTTGGTCTCTCCGATACAGCCGGCGCGGCCGACCTTCGGCGGCGCCGGGAAATGGGGACAGTATAGGCAGTGTGACGAGCGGCCTGGATTGGCCGTATCGCCTGGACGAAGACCCAGGCAGGCCTATCAATGCCGGCGTGTCAGGTTCTCGGCGGCGTGTCAGAGCGCCATTGGGCGACCCCGAAGTAGATCAAACGTACCTGCTTCTCCGCCATGATCAACATTTCGTGCTGGCCGGCTTCGTCGTCTTCATCCAGTTCCAGCATTTCCTGGGTCAGGGCGACCACGCTGTTGACCACCAGGGTGGCCATCATCTGCAGGTCCTCGGCGTTGACCCGCACCAGGAAGGGAAAGCGCGCCATATCCATCGCCAGTTCACTGACGAACAAGCGGATTTCACGGCGGATGGCCTGGCGCATGGTGGCCGAGCCGCCGTACAGCTCCTTTGACACGAACAGGAAGTGGGTGCGGTTATTGCGCACATAGTTGAAGAAGGTTTCCATCGAACCGCGGATCATGCGCTCGTTGGGCAGCTCCTGCTGGCGCACTTCGCGCATCATTTGGCGCAGGGTGCGGAAAGACTCATCCAGCAGGGTCAGGCCGAGGGCGCTCATATCCGGGAAGTGGCGGTAAAAGGCGGTGGGCACCACGCCGGCGCGCTTGGTCACTTCGCGCAGGCTCAATGACGAAAACGGGGCCTTCTTGGCCACCAGGTCCAGGGCCGCGTCCATGAGCGCCTGGCGAGTCCGCCCCCTCTTGGGTCGTCGTCCCCGGGTTGGGGTCTCTCTGCTCATGGTTTTCGCTCCCGAGTCATCGTTTTTATTCTCCGTATCCGCGCCATGTTATTGAAAATCCTCGGCCGGATACAGACAACTGGTTGATTTTACTGTGTAAAAAAGTATAAGTGTACATGTGTTGATTTTGGTGGCTCACTCCAGTATAAAGTGCACAACTGTACACAAACGGGAGTTGGCATGAACGTCATCACCGCTTCAAATTCACATTCCGGTACGCCGGGCTTGATCCGTCGACTCGGCAAGGCGCTCAGCACGCCGTTCGATCCGGAGGACTATCTGGCCCTGTTCGATCCGCTGCAATCCGCCCGCGAAGTGCGCGCCCGGGTGATCGGCGTGCATCGCGAGAGCGACCAGGCGGTGACCCTGACCCTGCAACCCAACCGCCTGTGGAAAGGGCACCGCGCCGGCCAGCATGTGTTGCTGGGTGTTGAAATCGACGGTGTGCGACACCAACGTTGCTTCTCACTGTCCTCGGCGCCCGGTGAGGCGCCCACCCTCAGCGTGAAGCGCCAGGGCGAGGGCGGTGTCAGCGACCATCTGGTGAACCGCTGCCGCGCAGGGGACCTGCTCACCCTGGCGGAACCCTCCGGCGACTTCGTGCTGCCGGAAGCGGTTCCAGAGCGGCTTTTGATGGTTACCGCGGGCTCCGGGATTACACCTGTTCACAGTATCGTGAAGTCCCTGCTCGCGTCCAACTTCGACGGCAAAGTGGTCTGGGCGCACTTTGAGCGCCGCTACCAGGACCTTATTTTGAGTGAATCCCTGGCCGAGCTGCGCCGCGATCCGCGCCTGGACCTGCGCCTTGTGGTCACCGGTGACACGCCGCGCGATGGCGACCAGGCCGGCCGTCTGGATGAACACTGGCTCACGGACAATGTTGACGCCGCCGCCGAGCACACCGTTTTCACCTGCGGGCCCACCGGGTTCCTGGACACGGTGATGGCCTGGCACGGCGAGCACGGCCTGGTGCCGTTGTTCCATGAGCGCTTCAAGGCGGCCACGGTGGTGGCCGGCGAAGGTGGCCGGCTGCATTTCGCGCGCACCGGCGGCCAGGCCGAAGCCGCCGCCGGGGTCTCGCTGCTGGAAGCGGCGGAGCAGGCCGGCCTCAAACCCAAACACGGTTGCCGCATGGGCATCTGCCATACCTGCAAATGCCGGGTGGCCAAGGGTCGCGTCCGCGACCTGCAGAGCGGCGAGAGCCGTGAACTCAATAATCAGGAAGTTCGCATTTGTGTCCACGCCGCCGAGGGCGACGTGGAACTGGATCTCTAAGGAGGCACGCTATGAATGCCAAGGTAGATCATTTCGACCCGATCGTATTCGAACGCCCGGGCGTGACACTGACCCGCTCCCAGGTGGAAACGTTCGGCCGTGAAATCGACGCCCTGCGCGAAGAAATCATGGCGGATCTGGGCGAACAGGACGCGCGCTACATCCGCCGTCTGGTGCGCACCCAGAAGGGCATGGAACTGGCCGGCCGCGGCCTGCTGTTCCTGGGCGTGCTGCCGCCGGCGTGGCTGGCGGGCACCGCCTTGCTGTCGGTGTCCAAGATTCTGGAAAACATGGAAATCGGCCACAACGTGATGCACGCGCAGTGGGACTGGCTGGGCGACCCGGCGCTGGACTCGTCCACGTACGACTGGGACAACACCTGCCCGGCGGAGCAGTGGAAGCACTCCCACAACTATATGCACCACACCTTCACCAACGTGGTCGGCAAGGACCGGGACGTCGGTTACGGCATCCTGCGTATGTCGGATGAGCAGCGCTGGAATCCGGCGTACCTGTTCCAGCCGGCCTATAACTGGGTGCTGGCGTCGTTCTTCCAGTGGGGCGTGGCGTTTCACGACCTGGAAGTGGAGCGTCTGCTCAAGGGCGAGAAGAGCTTCGCCGAGTACCGCGAGCAGCGCCGCAAGATCATGAAGAAGGTGCGCAAGCAGGTGGGCAAGGACTATATCCTGTTCCCGCTGCTGGCGGGCCCGTTCGCGCCCTGGGTGCTGACCGGCAACCTGACCGCCAACCTGACCCGTAACCTGTGGTCCTATCTGATCATCTTCTGCGGCCATTTCACCGAGCACGCGGAAATGTTCAGTGAGGCGGAAATCGAGAACGAGACACGCGGCCAGTGGTACCTGCGTCAATTGCTGGGCTCCTCGAATCTGGAAGGCGGGCCGCTGTTCCACATCATGTCCGGCAACCTCAGCCACCAAATCGAGCACCACCTGTTCCCCGACATGCCGTCCAACCGCTATAAGCAGGTGGCGCCCAAGGTGCGCGAGATCGCCGAGCGCTATGGGCTGCACTACAACAGCGGCCGTTTGAGCCGCCAGTTCGGCACCGTGCTCAAGCGGATTAACCGCCTGGCGCTGCCGTCCCGGCGCAAGTCAAAAAACGCCATGGCGTGAAGCGGTTCCGGGTCCCCGGACGGTGTGCTAGTCTCACCATTTGGTATTTACCGTTTGGGGAAATCGCAACAGGATGGCAGAACTGACCGATTCCGGCGTGCTTCTGCGCATGGCTTACCGGGCCATGCTCAACGCCGGCATTGATGCCGACGCGGTGCTGGCCGAGCTGGGCCTGGACCCGTCCATTTTGAACGTGCCGGATCTGCGCACGCCCCACGATGGCCAGGAATGGTTTTGGGAGGCGCTGGCGAAGGTCTCCAACGACGAGCATGTGGGCCTGCATCTGGGCAAGCACATGCCCGTCTACAAAGGCCAGGTGCTGGAGTATCTGTTTCTCTCCAGCCCCACCTTTGGCGAGGGGCTGCACCGGGCGCTCAGCTACCAGCGGCTGCTGTCCGACGCGGCACGGGCGGAATTGTTCGACGAGGGCGAGCGGGTATTCCTGCGTCAGCCGTTCTGGGGCCGCCGCCTGGCCCACCTCAATGAATGCGTCATGATGGGGCTGATCAAATTCTTCCGCTTCGTCACCGACGACGCCTTCGAGCCCCTGGAAGTCCACTTCGGCCACGAACACCACGCCGACAAGGCCGAGTACGAACGCGCCTTCGGCTGCCCGGTGAAGTTCGGCATGCCCTCGGTGGGCGTCTATTTCGATGCCCGCTTGATGGCCTTGCCGTCCGCCCACCACGAGCCGGAACTGCTGCGGTTGCACGAGCAACTCGCCAGTGAGCAGGTGGCGCGTCTCGAGAAGCAGGACCTGGTGGCTCAGGTGAACCGCCTGATCGCCGAACTGCTGGAATCCGGCCACGCCAACCTGGAAGAAGTGGCCGAGCGCCTGGGCATCAAGGCCCGCCAACTGCGCACCCGCCTCGCCGACGCCGGCACCAACTTCAACCAGCTGGTGGCGGATTACCGTTGCAAGCTGGCCAAGCGCCTGCTGGCCGGCACCGACGAATCCATCGATGAGATTGTCTACCTGACCGGCTTTTCCGAGCCTTCCACGTTCTATCGTGCTTTCAAACGCTGGGTGGGGATGACGCCCATCGAGTACCGCAAAATGAAAGCCGAGGAAGACGCCGCCGAAGCCGCCGCCAAACTCTGATCCTGTGGGAGCTGAGGATTCCAGAGACCTTGGTTATTCAGGTGTTCGGTGCTCCGTATCCGGGACGCGGTGCAATGGTGGTGCCTTCCGGGATCGCTCAAGCCGTCCATGGCCGCTCTCATTTGGCCATCCCTGGCCAAATAGGTCCCTCCAGGCACCACCATTGCCCCGCTCACTCGGCAGCGGAACCGCCACGGGCCATAACACTGCCCGGACCCTCTAGCCGTAGGTCGGGTTAGGCCGAAGGCCGTAACCCGACAATCGTTGAGTGCGGCGCCCACCATTGGTGTCGGGTTACGCTTCGCTAACCCGACCTACGCGGCTTTGTAGAAAGGTTCGGCGCCAGCGATGACCCGTGGCGCTGGAATCTGCCCGCGACCCCTCTGGAGAGTAAGCCCGTGAAGGGTCGACGTACTTATCGGCGCGGTTCGTCGGGCTCGTCGGCTTCGCCTTCGATGGTGACGCCCGGGCGCTCGCCGGGGCGCGAACGACCGACGGAAGGGTTGCCGGGGGCATTGGCGGAGCCGGGGCCAGGCCGCGATTGGCCGGGGTAGACGGTGCGGCTCTGATAAAAGAAGGCGCCGCCACCCTGGCCGCCCCGGGCGGTGAACGTCTGCAGGGTGCCCTTGCGCACCAGATAGTCCGCCATGGCGCGGCGGGAAAACGGCAGCAGCAGGGCGAAGCCCAGGGCGTCGGTGATAAACCCGGGAGTGATCAGAAAAGCGCCGCCCAGCAGCAGCATCATGCCTTCGGCCAGCTCCCGGCCCGGCATTTCGCCCTGGTTCATGCGCCGGTTGAGCCGCTGCCAGGTCTCCAGACCCTGATGGCGGAACAACGCCGTGCCCAGCAGGGCGGTGACCACCACCATCAGAATGGTGATCGGCCAGCCGATCAAGTCCGCCACGGCGGCCAGTACCATGACCTCCACCAGGGCGAGCACGAAAATGGTCAGGAAAACGCGACCGAAACCCATCGAAACCTCGGAAATTCGTTGCGGCGTGTGAGTGCCGTTCGAGGTTAGATGGCGGTTGGGAGGGGGAGTTTCAAGGCAGGGGCGGCCCAGGGCCGCGATACAGGATGCAGGATGAAGGATACAGGGGTCTATCCCTTCAACCTGTATCCTGCATCCTGTAACGGGCCCGAAGGGCCCTGGTCGATCAGGCGCCCAGCATCATCTGGCCGCAGACGCGCACCACGTTGCCGGTGAGGCCCTGGGAGGCGGGGCTGGCGAAGAACGAGATGGTTTCCGCCACGTCCACCGGCTGGCCGCCCTGGCTCATGGCGTTCATGCGGCGGCCGGCTTCGCGGATGGTGAAGGGGATGGCGGCGGTCATCTGCGTTTCGATGAAGCCCGGCGCCACCGCGTTCACGGTGATGCCTTTGTCCGCGTATTCCTCGGAGTAGGTGTCGATCATGCCGATCACCGCGGCCTTGGAGGTGCCGTAGTTGGTTTGCCCCAGGTTACCGGCGATGCCGGCGATGGAGCTGATCGAGACGATGCGGCCGCCGTCGCCCATGCCGCCGTCGGCGACCAGTTGCTCATTGACGCGCAGCTGGCTGGCGATGTTGATGTTCAACACCATGTCCCAGTGGCCTTCGGGCATGTTGCCGAGCATCTTGTCGCGGGTCACGCCGGCGTTGTGCACCAGAATGTCCAGGCCGCCCATTTTCTTGGCGGCGTCGGCGATCACGCGCGGTGCGTCGTCGGCGGTAATGTCCAGCTCCAGGGTGTGGCCGCCGATTTCCTCGGCTACTTTGTTGAGGTCTTCCGCCATCGGCGGGATGTCCAGCACGGTCACTTCGGCGCCGTCACGGGCCAGCACCCGGGCGATGGACGCGCCGATGCCCCGCGAGCCGCCGGTGACCAGGGCTTTCTTGCCGGCCAGCGGCTTGTCCCAGTCAAAGCTTTGCGCGTCGAAACCGGCGGGCCCCACGCGCACCACCTGCGCCGATACGTAGGCGGATTTCGGTGACAGGAAGAAGTGCAGCGGCGCCGCCAGCTGGCTTTCCGCGCCGGCTTCGCAGTACACCAACTGTACCGTGGCGCCGCGTTTGATTTCCTTGCCCACCGAGCGGGTGAAGCCTTCCAGGCCGCGCTGGGCGACGCGGGCGGCGCCGCTCAGGGTTTCCGGGGTGCGCCCGATCACCACCACGCGGCCGCATTTATCCAGTTTTTTGATTACCGGCTGGAAAAATTCCCACAGCGTTTTGAGGTCGTCCGGGCTTTCAATGCCGGTGGCGTCGAACACCAGCGCCTTGAACTTGCTGTCGTCTTCGCGGGTGGCGGTGTAGTTGTCGGTGTTGAGGCCGGCGGCGGCCGCCTGCTTCTGCAGGTCGTTGGCGTTGCGGGTGTTGGCGAGCACCGCGGGCTTGGCTTCCGGGGCGCCTTTGAGCGTGGCGAAGACCGTGTCCACGGCGCTGGATCCGGGCGCGGCACCCACCAGCACGCTACCGCTGATAAAGGATTTCTGGCCGGGCTGCCAGCGTTCGAGAATCACCGGAATGGGCAAATTAATGGCGCTGAAAACAGCCTTGCCCATGGGAGAATTGGCAATTGCCTGATAGGTATCGCTCATGGTCGTGTCCTTTGCCGAGCATTCGTAGGGGGCGTATTGAAGCACCCGTGTGTGAAGGGTGTATTGACCGGCACGGGAACGCCGGGAGGCGCCGAAGCCAATGAGGCCCGCCGGTTGGGCGATAGACTGCGCTCATCTGTTAACCTGGGCACTCGGGCCGGCCACTCCGGCCTCCCCGACGCCACTGTGGAGGAATTACTATGCTGGCAGGCGACAACGTACGCAAGGTGGCCATTGTGGGCGGCAACCGCATTCCCTTTGCCCGCTCCAATACCGCTTATTTCGAGGTCGACAACCAGGAAATGCTGACCGCCGCGCTCAACGGCCTGGTGGACCGCTTCAAACTCCACGGCGAGCGCATGGGCGAGGTAGCCGCCGGCGCGGTGATGAAACACGCCAAGGACTTCAACCTGGTGCGCGAATGCGTGCTGGGCTCCAAGCTGGCGCCGGAAACCCCCGCCTATGATCTGCAGCAGGCCTGCGGCACCGGCCTGGAGGCGGCCATTCTGGTCGCCAACAAGATCGCCCTCGGCCAAGTGGACTGCGCCGTGGCCGGCGGCGTCGACACCACCTCCGACGCGCCCCTGGGCGTCAACGAGCAAGCGCGCAAAATCTTCATGGAGATCAACCGCGCCAAGAGCAACGGCGACAAGCTCAAGCAGGCGGTCAAGCTGCTCAACCCCAAGCTGATGATTCCGGACATCCCCAAGAACGGCGAGCCGCGCACCGGCCTGTCCATGGGCGAGCACCAGGCGATCACCGCCGCCGAGTGGGGCATCCCCCGCGAAGCCCAGGACGAACTGGCCTGGCGCTCCCACCAGAACCTGGCGAAATCCTATGAAGAGGGCTGGCAGGGCGACCTGATGACGCCGTTCCACGGCCTCGAGCGCGACAACAACATGCGCGGCGATTCCACCATCGAGAAACTGAGCACCCTGAAGCCGGTGTTCGGTGGCTCCGAAGGCACCATGACCGCCGCCAACTCCACGCCGCTCACCGACGGCGCCTCCACGGTGCTGATGGCGTCCGAAGAGTGGGCCAAGGAACGCGGGCTGCCGGTGCAGGCCTACCTGACCCATTGCGAAGTGGCGGCGGTGGATTTCATCGGCAAGAAAGAAGGCCTGCTGATGGCGCCGGCCTACGCCGTGCCGCGCATGCTCGACCGCGCCGGCCTGACCCTGCAGGATTTCGATTTCTACGAAATCCACGAAGCCTTCGCGTCCCAGGTGCTGACCACCCTGAAAGCCTGGAACGACGAAACCTTCTGCAAGGAGCGTCTCGGCCGCGACAAGCCGCTCGGCGAAATCGACATGGGCAAGCTTAACGTCAAGGGTTCGTCCCTGGCGGCCGGCCACCCGTTCGCCGCCACCGGCGCCCGCATCCTCGCCAACGCCGCCAAGCTGCTCAACGAGAAAGGCTCAGGCCGCTGCCTGATCTCCATCTGCGCGGCCGGCGGCCAAGGCGTCGTCGCCATCGTCGAGAAGTAACCAGCTGCAAGCGGCAAGCGGCAAGCAGGCCGTGCTAGGGCGGCTACCGCCGCCCGTTACAGGATTCAGGATGCAGCGCGGACCGATGTTGCGAAGCGCTGGAAAGCTTTCGTTTCGCGCCCTCGCGTACTAGCAAAAATCGCCATGCTAATGCGCAAAGCTCGCCGTACACGCCGAGCCTGCCCTTCATCCTGAATCCTGCATCCTGTATCGCGGCTCTTTGCACGGCCTCGCCCCCGGCACGGCTTGCTTGCCGCTTGTCGCTTGCAGCCAGCCGCTAGGCCTTCCGCATCAACCCTTCCTGACACACCGAAGCCACCAGCTCCCCCTGCCGGTTGAACACCTGCCCCCGATTGAAGCCCCGCGCGCCGGCGGCGATCGGGCTCTCCATATCGTAGAACAGCCAATCGTCCAGTCGCACCGGCCGGTGGAACCACAGCGTGTGGTCCAGGCTGGCCACCTGCATATCGCGGTCCAGGAAGGTGATGCCGTGCGGCAGCAGGGCGGTGCCCATCAGGCTGTGGTCGGACACATAGGCCAGCAGCGCCTGGTGGATCAGGGGATCGTCGCCGGCATCGCCGGCGGCGCGCAGCCAGACCTGGCGGATCGGCTCCGCTTTCTCCGGGTTCAGCGGGTGGCGCCGGGTCACCGGGCGGATCTCCACCGGCTTGCGGCGCAGCAGAGCGGCGCGGAAGTTCTCCGAAATGGCCTCGTCTTTAAGGAAGTCGGCGGTGACGGTCTGTTCGTCGGCCAGGCTTTCCGGGTCCGGCGCGCTGTGCGCGGCGGTCTGGTGGGCGGGGCCGGCCTCGGCGTTGTGGAACGAGGCGGCGAGGTCGAAGATCGCGCGTCCGCGCTGCGCCGCCACCACCCGGCGGGTGCTGAAGGTGCCGCCGTCGCGGATCCGCTCCACCCGGTACTGCACCGGTTCGCGGGCGTCACCCGGGCGCAGGAAATAGGCTTGCAGGGAGTGCGCGGTGCGCGCCGGCACGGTGCGTGCCGCCGCCACCAGCGCCTGGGCGATCACCTGGCCGCCAAAGATCCTCGGGCCCACGATGTTGCGGCTTTCCCCTTCGAAGAGACCGTCGTCCAGTTCGGTGAGGTCCAGCAAGGCGAGAAGATCAGGCAGATCGGTGTCCATGGCGCATCCTAATAATGAAAGTGAATTCCAAAAACACAACTTGACCGCGCGGGGCGGTTTTTGCAAGAGGGTAAAGCGTCTTGTGGTGTTTAAGGTTGCGTTAAGGCCGGCTTCAGGGAGAATTAAGGTGGCCGGCGTAGAGTCACTCCCGTACCCCACTCAATGAGGACAAAGGAGAGACTCATGAACGCGATTAACAAGACCCTGCTCGCCACCCTGATCGGTTTTGCCGGCGCCACCACCACCCTGGTACACGCCGACGATGTAGGCCCGGATCGGGCCATGAAGCTGGTCCAGGACGGTAAGATACTGTCGTTCGAAAAGCTCAACGAAACGGCGCTGGCCAAGCACCCCGAAGCCACCGTGGAAGACACCGAGCTGGAAGACGAATACGGCCGCTTGATCTACCAGGTGGATCTGCGCGATGCCCAGGGCCAGGAATGGGACCTGGAGCTGGACGCCACCAGTGGTGAAATCCTGCGTGAGGAGCGTGACGACTAATGCGTGTGTTTCTCGGAGGGGCGGCCATGGCCGCCCTTTCCCTGGCCTGGGCGACCTCCGCCCTGGCGCTCGATGTGAATCAGGACGAGGCCCTGCGGCTGCGGCAAAGCGGGGAAATTTTGTCATTCCAGGCGATTCTTCGTCAGGCGGACGAACACCACCCCGGCGCCCGCCTGCTGGAAGCCGAACTGGAAGACGACGACGGCGAATTGATTTACGAAATCGAGCTGCTGACCCGCGACGGCGTGGTCCGCGAGCTGGAAATCGATGCCCGTTCCGGGCGCCTGCTCGAAGACGAAGTGGATCACTGATGCGCCTGTTGCTGGTGGAAGACACCGTGGCGCTGGCCGACCAGCTGTTACCCCTGTTGCGCGATCACGGCTATGCGGTGGACTGGTTGGCGGACGGCCGCGACGCCTTGGTGCGTGCCCATGATGACGATTTCGATCTGGTGATTCTCGATCTGGGCCTGCCCGGGCTGGATGGCCTCGAGGTGCTGCGGCGCTGGCGCGAGCAGGGCCTGGGCATGCCGGTGCTGATTCTCACCGCCCGTGACAGTTGGGCGGAGCGCGTCGACGGGCTGCGCGCCGGCGCCGACGACTACCTGACCAAGCCGTTCCACCCGGAGGAATTGTTGTTGCGGGTGCAGGCGGTGTTGCGGCGCAGCCACGGCAGCGCCAACCACCGTCGTCTGCAGGCCTGCGGCGTGGCACTGGACGAGGAACGCCAAAGCGCCTGGCTGGACCAGACCGAAATCGAGCTGACCGGGGCGGAATTCCGCATGCTGCGTTATTTCATGCTCAATCCGCGCCAGCTGCTGTCGAAAAGCGCGCTCAACGAGCACCTCTACGACGGCGAAAGTGAACGGGATTCCAACGTGGTGGAAGTGCACATCAATCGGCTGCGCCGCAAGCTCGGCGGCGAGGTGATCCAGACCCGGCGCGGTCAGGGTTATCTGTTCACGGGGCGCGACTGAATGCGGTCGATCGGCGCGCGCCTGGGGCTGAGCCTGTTCGTCAGCCTGCTGCTGGCCGGCGTGCTGGTGGGTCAGGGGGCGCTCTGGTGGTTGGACCGGGAACAGCGCCAGATCACCGCCGGACAACTGCGCGACGAGGCCGCCAGCGTGCTGGCCGCCATGGTGTCCGGGCCGGATGGCCTGATGCTGGAACAGGACATGCTCGACCCGGCCTACCGGCGCCCCCTGTCCGGGCGCTATTTCGTGGTGTTGATCGACGACCGCCGCTGGCGCTCTCGTTCGCTGTGGGACGCGCGTCTGCCGCTGCCCGAGGCGCCGGGGATGGACACCGAATTGCTGCCCGGCCCCAACGCACAGAGCCTGCTGCGCTACCGCGCCCGTTTCCGCCGCGACGGCCAGGACCTCACCGTGGTGGTGGCCCAGGACTACGCCCCTCAGTTGGCCAATTTCCGTGACACCAAGACCGCCGCCTTGCTGGCCTGGGTGGTGGTGCTGGCGGCCCTGGCTTTGGTCCAGCAATGGCTGATCCGGCGCGGCCTCAAGCCGCTCAATTCGGCACGGCGGCAAATCGAACAACTGCGTGGCGGCCAGCGTTCGGAACTGGACCAGGACGTGGCCCGGGAACTGCGCCCGCTGGTCACCGAGATCAACCGTCTGCAGCGCCATATGGAACAGCAACTGGGCCGCTCCCGGCACGCCTTGGGCGACCTGGGGCACGCCCTCAAGACGCCGCTGGCGGTGCTGCGCAATCGCTGCGACGCGGAACTGCGCGAGCGTGCCCCGGAGCTGCACGCCTTGCTGCTGGCGCAACTGGATCATATCGAGGCCAACGTGCGCCGTGCCCTGGGGCGCGCCCGCGTCGCCGCCGGCGCCACCGCCGCCACCCGTTTCGAGCCCGGCAAGGATCTCGAGGCCCTGGCCGACACCCTGCGCCGCGCCCATCGCAAACCGCTTAATCTGGTGGTGCACGGCGCCGAACTGCCGCCCCAGGCGGTGGAGCGCGGTGATATGCTGGAGCTACTCGGTAACCTGCTGGATAACGCCTGCAAGTGGGCCGCCGGCGATGTGAGGTTGATGCTGGCGCGCGACGGCGGCCACTTGACGGTGACCGTGGACGACGACGGCCCCGGCATTCCCGAGGCACGCCGTGAGCAGGTATTGCAGCGCGGACGCCGCCTCGATGAACGGGTCGCCGGCGACGGCCTGGGACTGGCCATCGTCAGCGACACCGTGGCCGCCTACGGCGGTGACCTGCGGCTCACCGACAGCCCCCTGGGCGGCCTGCGGGTGGTTCTGACACTGCCGTTGCCGGACTGAATCGCGGCCCCGGCGGTGGTCGTTGGTGCCGGACCTTTCCGCGAAGCTCCCACAAGGTCTGCTCCTGAGCCGGGCTACGGAGTCCGCTCAGCCGGCCGGACGGCGGCGAGCATCAGTGCTATCGCCTGGTCGCTGACCGCCTCCATGTCCTGCCGGTCCAGGTAGATGCCGTCCAGTAACAACCGGCACAGCCCGTGCAGCGTCGCCCAGCTGGCCTGGGCCACGCGCAGGGCGTCGGTGCCGGCGCCGATGCCGTCCGCCTGCAGCTTGTCCACGTAGCGGCGAAAGCAGCCGTGCGCCACCCGCGTCAGCGACTCGGTGGGACGTCCGGTCTTCCACAGGGTGCGGCCGAACATCAGCTCGTACTGCTCCGGGTCGTCGCTGGCGAAACGCAGGTAGCCGCGTACGAACCGACGCAGGCCCGGCTCCGGGTCGTCCGCCTGGAAGGCGGCCTCTTCCAGCAACCGGTCGAGCCGGCGGAAGCCGTCCTCGGCGAGGGCGCAGAGCAGCGCGTTCTTGTCTTCGAAGTGGTGATAGGGCGCGGTGCGCGACACCCCGGCGCGCTCCGCCAGGCGGCGCAGGGAAAGCCCCTCCACGCCTTGCTCGCGCAGCAGAATGGCCGCCTCGCGCAGCAGCGCGGCATGCAGGTCCCCGTGATGATAGCGGCCCGGTTGCGCCATGGTGTGTTCCTGTTTGTCGAGGTATGAGTTTCGACGTGACTGTCCTGATCTTGACAGCGTCAAAATAGCACCCTATCTTGACGGCGTCCAGATTGCAGCCAGCTCACACAGGAGAACACCATGGCGGCCAACGGTTATTCCCACCTGCTTTCCCCCCTGGATCTGGGGCACACCCAGCTCAAGAACCGGGTGATCATGGGGTCGATGCACACTGGGCTGGAAGACCGTTTCTGGCAGTACCCGAAGCTGGCCGCTTATTTCGCCGAGCGGGCGCGGGGCGGGGTGGCGTTGTCGGTAACCGGCGGCATCAACCCCAATCGCCACGGCTGGTTCTACCCGCTGTCCGGCACCTTCAACAGCAAGCTGGATATCCGCAACCACCGCAAAATCACCGAGGCGGTGCATAAGGAAGGCGGCAAGATCGCGCTGCAGGTGTTGCACGCGGGCCGCTACAGCTACCACCCGTTTTCCCGTTCCGCGTCGGCGATCAAAAGCCCGATCAACCCGTTCAAGCCCAAGGCCATGAGTACCCGTGAAGTGCGCTCCACGGTGAAGGATTTCGCGCGCACCGCCGAGCTGGCCAAACAGGCCGGCTACGACGGCGTGGAAATCATGGGCTCCGAAGGCTATCTGGTGAATCAGTTCACCGCGCCGCGCACCAACAAACGCACCGACGAGTACGGCGGCAGCGCCGAAAACCGCCGCCGTTTTCCGGTGGAGATCGTCGAGGAAACCCGCCGCCGTTGCGGCGAGGATTTCATCATCATGTACCGCCTGTCGGTGATTGACCTGGTGCCTGACGGTAGCACCCGCGAGGAAGTGCTGGATCTCGCTCGCGCCGTCGAAAAAGCCGGCGCCAGCCTGATTAACAGCGGTATCGGCTGGCACGAGGCGCGCGTACCCACGATTGTGACTTCGGTGCCCCGGGCGGCCTTCGCCGAAGTCACTCGCCAGGTTAAGGACGTGGTGTCGATTCCGGTGGTGGCCTCCAACCGCATTAACGACCCGGATACCGCCGAGCGGATCATCGCCAGCGGCCAGGCGGACGCGGTGTCCATGGCCCGGCCGCTGCTGGCGGATTCGGAGTTTGTTAACAAGGCCGCCGAGGGCCGCGCCGACGAGATCAACACCTGTATCGCCTGTAACCAGGCCTGCCTGGATCACACCTTCGAGCTCAAGCGCGCCTCCTGTCTGGTCAATCCGCGCGCCTGCCACGAAACCGAGCTGGTCTACCTGCGCACCGCCACCCCGAAAAAAGTGGCGGTGGTCGGCGCCGGGCCCGCCGGGCTCGCCTGCGCCACGGTGGCGGCGGAGCGCGGTCACGATGTGACGCTGTTCGACCAGGCCGGTGAAATCGGTGGCCAGTTCAATATGGCCAAGGTGGTGCCCGGCAAGGAAGAATTCCACGAGACCCTGCGTTACTTTCAGAAGCGCCTCGAACGCACCGGCGTCAAGGTGGTGCTCAACCGCCGCGTGGAAACCGAAGAACTGGAGCGCGAGGGCTTTCAGGAAATCGTTATCGCCACCGGGGTGTCGCCGCGCCGGCCCGGCATCGAAGGTATCGAGCACGCCAAGGTGGTGTCCTACGTGGACGTGCTGCGCGGCAAGGTGCAGGTGGGTGAGCGCGTGGCGATTATCGGCGCCGGCGGCATCGGCTTCGACGTGGCGGAATTCCTCGCCGAAGCGCCCCGCGACGGCGCCCAACCGTTGCCGGAATGGCTGGCCGAATGGGGCGTGGACTTCAACGTCCAGACCCGTGGCGGTCTGGTGGACAAGCACCCGGAAACGCCGGCGCGGAAAATCTATCTGCTGCAGCGCAAGGAAAGCACGCCGGGCAAGGACCTGGGCAAGACCACTGGCTGGGTACACCGCGCCACGCTCAAGCACCGTAACGTGGAAATGCTGCCCGGCTGCAGCTATGACCGCATCGACGATCACGGCCTGCACATCACCCAGGATAACAAGCAGGGTTTGCTGGACGTGGACCAGGTGGTGATCTGCGCCGGCCAGGAATCCCTGCGCGAGCTGTACCGGGAGGACGCCGCCAACCACCACCTGATCGGCGGCGCCGACCTGGCCGCCGAACTGGACGCCAAGCGCGCCATCAAACAAGGGTCGGAGCTTGCCGCGCGGCTGTAGGTCGGGTTGAGCCAGCGGCGAAACCCGACATCCGGCGGTTGGCTGCCGCTTTGAGCGGATTTTGTCGGGTTACGCTTCGCTAACCCGACCTACGGTAGGTTATTTTAATTCCTTGGAGCTGAGGCCGAGGACGCGGCGGGCAATGATCAGCTTCTGGATTTGCTGGGTGCCTTCGAAGATGTCGAGAATCTTCGAGTCCCGCGCCCACTTTTCCAGCAGCTCGTCTTCGGTGTAGCCGATGGAGCCGGCCAGCTCCACGCATTTCAGCGTCACGTAGTTGCCCACGCGTCCGGCCTTGGCCTTGGAGATCGACGCCTCCACCGAGTTGGACTGCTTGTTGTCGGCCATCCAGGCCGCTTTCATGGCCAGCCAATAGGCCGCTTCCCATTCCGCTTCCATGCGGTACAGCTCCGCCTCGGCGGCGCTGGCGTTGTCCACCGGCTTGCCGTAGTCGTAGTCGATCACCTCACTGAGCAGCTCACGGGTGCGTTCCAGCGACGCCTTGGCCACGCCCAGGGCGAAGCAGGCCACCAGCGGGCGGGTGTTGTCGAAGGTTTCCATCACGCCGCCGAAGCCTTTGGTGTCCACCTCGGGATTGCCGAGCAGGTTTTCCTTGGGCACGCGGCAGTCGCTGAAGTTAATCGCCGCCGTGTCCGAGGCGCGAATACCCAGCTTCTTCTCAAGGCGCGCCAGTTCCATGCCCGGCGTACCCCATTCCACCACGAACGACTTGATCGCCGCGCGGCCCAGCTTGGGGTCCAGGCTGGCCCAGACCACCACGCAATCGGCGCGCTCACCGGAGGTGACGTAGATTTTTTCGCCGTTCAAGATGTAGTGGTCGCCATCTTCCTTGGCGGTGGTGCGGATCGCCGCCGAGTCGGAGCCGGCGCCGGGCTCGGTGATCGCCATCGCCGCCCACTTGCCCTTGAAGCGCTCCAGCTGTTCGTCGGTGGCCACGGCGGCGATCGCCGCGTTACCCAGACCCTGGCGCGGCATGGCGAGCAGAAAGCCGGTATCGCCGTAACAGAATTCCAGGGCGCCCAGGCAGGTCATCATGTTGGCGCCGTTTTTCACGCCGCCGTCTTCTTTCACTTTGCCCTTGCCGGTCTGGCTGGCGCCGGCGGAGTTGGCCGGGTCGCCTTCGTTGAAGCCGTCCAGCACCGAGGCCACCATGTCCAGCTCCTTGGGACGTTGGTGTTCGGCGCGGTCGTACTTGCGGGAGATCGGACGGAAGGTGTTCAAGGCCACCTGACGGGCGTTGTTGATCACCGGTTTGAATTTCTTCGGAATCTCGATGTTCATGCTGTCTCTTCCGTTATGGGTGCGGGCGGCGTTACAGGTGCAGGCCGCCGAAGACCACGCCGGTGGCGCGCAGATCGCGATACCAGCGTTCCACCGGGTATTCATGGGTAAAGCCGTGGCCGCCCAAAAGCTGCACGCCGTCGGTGCCGATCTGCATGGCTTTGTCTTTCACCAGCGTGCGCGCCAGATGGGCCTCGCGCTGGAACGATCTGCCCTGTTCCGCGCGGCACACCGCGCGGTAAGTGAGCATGCGCATGGCGTCCAGTTCGATGGCGATGTCGGCGACCATGAACGCCACCGCCTGGCGGTGGCTGATCGGCTCGCCGAACGCCTTGCGTTCGTTGCAGTAGGGCACCACGTAGTCGAGCACCGCCTGGGCGGTGCCGATCGCCAGCGCGCACCAGGCCAGGGTGCCGAGATCGATGAACTCGCGGTAATTGAAATCGTCGTCGCCGAGGCGGTTGGCGGCGGGCACGCGCACTTTGTCCAGCAGCAACGGGCGCTGGCCGCTGGCGCGGATGCCCATGGCCGGGTCTTCGCCGGCGCTCAGGCCCTCGCTGCCGCCTTCCACGATGAACACCGCCGGGCCGTCGTCGGTGGCGGCGGCGACCAGAAACAGCTCCGCTTCGGCGGCCAGCGGTACCAGGGATTTTTCGCCGCTGATAATCCAGTCATCGCCGTCGCGGGTGGCGGTGGTGCGCAACGCCATGGGATCGAATAACGGACGCGGCTCGCACACCGCGATGGTGGCCAGGGGCGCGTCTTCGCCGGCGAAGGTGGACAGGTATTTATCCTGCTGCAACGCGGAGCCCCAGCGGGTCAGGGCGTTGGCCACGCCCATCGGGGCCAGTACCGCCACCGCCTGACCCATATCGCCGCGCGCCAGTTCTTCGGCCACCAGCATGCTGGTCACCGTGGAGCGTTCCGCGGCGGCGCCGCCCAGGGCTTCGGGGACGGCGAAAAAGTTCAGGCCCAGTTCCCGGGCCTGGTTTTGCACGTCGTCGCTGGTGCGTTGTTCGGCGTCCGACTGCTCGGCGTGCTCGCGAAGCACCTCGGCGGCGAACGCGCGCACGCTGTCGCGAATCATCTGTTGTTCGTCGGTGATGCCCAGGTCGAACAAGCCGGTGGTGTGGCCCGGCGCGTCCAGGCGTTGCGGCTTATCGGACGGGTTGCTGGATTTGAATGCACGGGCGCTGGTGGTGATGACCTGAAAGCCGCCCTTGGTGAGGCGGTAAGCCAGTCGCTCCGCGGTATGGCGCATGCCCAGGCGGTCGAGCATCGATGAGCCGGCCAGCCGGTTCAGCGCACTCAGCGCAAAGCCGATTGCGTCTTTTGCCATGATCCCTTCCCGTTATCAGTGGTAACGATTAAAGGTCGATTATCAGGCAGATCGGCTGAGTCTCATTGACTTCCTTGCCTTTCGCGAATGGCGAAGCGGCCACCGGGTGCTTCCGCGGCCAACTAGCAGGGCAAACAAAAAAGGGCCGGCGGATGCCGGCCCTTTTCGGTTAAAGAGAACGCTGAACGACTTACTTGCTGTCGTACTGCGCTTCTTCGGTGGTGGCTTTCATGATCGCTTCCACGCGACGGTTCTGAGCGCGGCCGTCACGAGTACTGTTATCAGCAATCGGCTTGGCTTCGCCATAACCCTCGGTGGTGATCCGGCTTTCATCGATACCGTACTCGTTAACCAGTACGCGCTTCACGGCAGCAGCACGCTCCTCGGAAAGCTTCTGGTTGTACGCAGCGGAACCGGTGCTGTCGGTGTGACCTTCGAGAACCAGATCTGCGGACGGATACTCGTACATACGATTGGACAGGTTCTCAAGCTCCGGATAGGAGGTCTTGCGGACTTCGGATTTATCAAGACCGAACTGCACGTACAGGGTCTCTTTAATATCCTTGGTCAGATATTCCTGACATCCTTCTTCGTCCACCTTGGCGCGTGCCGGAGTGTCCGGGCACTGGTCCTGGCTGTTCACAACGCCGTCGCCGTCGTCGTCCAGCTCACAACCTTGAGCGCCGACACTGGCGCCCGCGGGGGTGCCGGGGCAGCGGTCATTGGAATCCGGCACACCGTCGTTGTCGCTGTCGGTGGCGGTTTCGGTAACCGGCTCGGGTTTGGGTTCTTCGTCGTACTGGGCGCCTACCAGAACGTTAAGGGCGGCGTAGACCTGGCCGTCCCAGCGTTCGGAGCGGAAGCTATAGGTGGGTCGGGCGCCGACATCAATCAGGAAATTATCGGCGAGAGCAGTTTGGACACCAAACTCCATGCCGCCGATGGTTTCCTTGAAGTCGTTTTCGCTTTCGGCGTTGAACTCGGTGCGGGTTTCACCAGCGCCGAGGCCGACATAGGTTTCGATCGGGCCGTCGCTGTTGAAGTGGCGGCGCAGGCTGGCGAAGTTGTTGCGCAGGTGGACCTGACCACTGCTGGTGGCCATATTGTTGCGCTCATACCAGGCTTGCACGGACCAGTCTTCGCTGAAGCGGTAACCCATCTGGGCGCCGGGCATGGTGACGGTGTCATTGCCGTAGACGTTATCGGCAAAGTAGCCGTCGCCTTCGTAGTGATCACCGATATCCAGCCAGCTCTGACCGATGTGGCCACCCAGGTAGAAATACCGATCCGGAATGGTGTCCTCGGCAACCGCCGTCGTAGCAACGGCTAGTGATGCGCAAGCAATGCTGGATGCGAGAATGCGTTTAGCGTCCATAGCTCCTTCCTTGTTTTTTAGTAGGCAGAAATTCAGCATCTGCAGTCTTGTCCGATGGGGACTAACTGTAAATGCCGATGATGAGTTTAATAAACAAATTTACAAAGGAGCGGCAAGAAAGGTGTGAAAAAGAATAATTTTTGTAAAAAGTAGGCTTTTATTGTGAGCGTAGCGTGATGATTAAGTGTTATGCGGTGTCGTCGGACAGGCGGTGCTCGTTACGGCTCTGATACAGAGCGTAATCGGCCTCATTGAGAAGCGCATTCACGCGGCGGCCGCTGTTTTCGGTGCTGGCCGCGCCAATGCGTATTTCGAAGCCCGCCAGGCCGGCGTCGGTTTGCACTTGGATGCTGGCGGTCAGTGAGCGCAATCCTTCGGCCATGTGCAGGGCGTCATTGAAATCGGTGTGTGGAAGGACCAGCAGGAACTGGGCCCCATCGATACGTCCGAACAGGTCGCTTTCGCGGATTTTATCGCGAATGCGCTCGGAAAAAATTTTTAATAGCCGGTCGCCGGTATGGCGCCCGTACTGGTCGGCGATATCCACGAAGTCAACGATGTCCACCAGCAGAATGGACACCGGATGATCGTGACGCTGGCTGAGTGACAGCTCCCGTTCCAGCATGTTCATTAGATGGGGGCGATTGAACAGGCCGGTGAGATGGTCTTCGCGGGCTTGTTGACGCAGCTTGCTGTTGTCGCGGGTCACCGCGGTGAGTCTTGCCAGCAGGGGATAACACAGAGGAGGGACCAGCAGCAGCGGTATCAGCAGCGCCAGTGACAGCGCCGCCAGCCAGTCGCGCTGGCCGGTCAGCAACACGCCCACGGCGGTAATCAACAGTGACACCATCAGGCCGATCACGGTGAACACGGCAGTCAGGCGCAAGGCGGAAAAACGGTCGGTGTTGCGCACCGGTGCACTGGCCATTAACGCCCCCCACGGCTTGAGTGTTCTTGGCAACGGCTAAAGAGGGAAGTATCCGGTCTGCCGGGCGTGGGTGCAAGGGTTCGGAGATCTCACGGTTGTATTGAAAGCAGCTCTTGCTTGAGATCGTCGGAGTAGGGGTCGTCGCCGAACCAGATGGAAAAATAGGCTTGGGCGAAATCCTCGCCCTGTTCTTCAGCCAGCTTTTCACCGTTAAGGCGCAGCACCATGGACTGGTCCGCGCCGTAGTCGAGCGTATAAAGGTCGCCGTCGCGGGTGGTCCGGTAATGGCTATTGAAGGCATCGATGCGTTTTTTCAGGGCCTCGAAAGTGGCGTCACTGACATTGCGCTCGATCATCTTGCGCGCCGCTTTAGCGAAGGCGTCGCCGGGCACTTCCCGGTTGTAGCCGAACGCCAGCCGCATGGGCGGCGCCAAGGGGTCGGGGGCGGCGCAGTCCTGGCGGAACAGCGAGGCCTGGCCGACATCGAAGAATTTCAGTGCTTTGACGTCGGCGCTGGAGCAGCGCGCCATGGCGTCGAAATCGGTGCCGTTGGCGCTGCTTGCCAGCGCCAGGCCGAACAGCACGGCGATGGCGCGGTTCAAGGGTGGTCGCGGAGCCATCGGCTAAACCCTCCCACGATTGGAAGCTGCTGGTCCAGGCCTTGGCTGCTGTCCCAAAAGTCCTGGTGGAAGACCACTTTGCCCTGATCGTTGAACCGCAATTGCGAAATGCCGATGGTGCGCACGTCGCGCTTGCTGCCGAGAATAGTGAAGCGGGTCTCCATGATCCATTGCAGGAATACATCCTCGCCCTGCTGCCAGCGGTTTTGAATCTCCAGACTCATATAGTCCAATCGCTCGGCGGTCTCCAGCATGTGCGCTTTCAACTTATCGCGCTGATAGACGGTCGTCAGGGTATCGTTAAAGTAAAGATCCCGAGCGTAGACCTCGTCGATGTGGGCTTCGATGTAATCGGCGTTCATAGGCGAGTAGAGCGCCACGAAGCGCGCCAGGGCCTGTTCCGACACCCGCGGGCTGCCGGGCTGCTCGCGCACCGCCTGCTCGTAGAGGTGGGTATAGCCGTTGGGTCCTTCGGCGCGACTGGCGCAGCCGGACACGGCGAACAGGAGTAGAGCGATGAGCGCTAACGGGTTTGATTTCATCTCCGCAATGTCCGCCAAGGCCGGTGAATCGACCGTGAAGCCGGTTCACAGCGTATTGACGGTAAGCGGCCCAAGCTCGCCGCATGAACAAATCATTCGCCGCTCTGGCGATCAACTTCGTGGGTTTTCAGCTGCTCTGGTTTGTCGCCGTTTACGGCGCCGCCAAGGGGTGGGGATGGGCTGCCTGGCTGGTGCTGGCGGCGATGCAATTGGGCGTTTGGGCGTTAAACCATCGCTGGCGCCAGGACCTGCCGCTGCTGGCCGCCGGCGCCGTGGCCTGCGTGCTGTTCGAGCCGATATGGATGGTGCCGGCGTTGATCGAATATGTGGATTGGTCCCGGCAGTGGGTGGCCCCGGCGTGGATCTGGGCCCTGTGGCTCGGCTTCGCGGTGAGCTTCAACTACTGCCTGGCGTGGCTGCGTTCGAAGCTGTTGCTGGCGGCACTGTTCGGTGCTGTCGGTGGTGTATTCTCGGTAACCGTGGGAATCAGCTTCGGCGCCGCCAGCACCCCGCAGGGTTGGTGGCCGCTGGCGCTGAGCTACGCCGCGGTGTGGTCGATGGTGGTACCGGCCCTGGCCTGCCTGGCGCGTTGTCTTGACAAGGAGCAAGGTGGTTATGCCTGAGATTCTGATTTTCAGTCTGGTGCTGTTGTTGATGGTGTTCACTCTGGCTTGGGCGGTGCAGTGGCACCATGGCAATGCCGGCTATGTGGATGTGGCCTGGAGCTTCGGCACCGGGCTGACCGGGCTTGCCTATCTGCTCGCCGGCGGTGGCGATTCCTCGCCCCGTTTGGCCGCCGGCGCGCTGTTGCTGCTGTGGTCGGTGCGCCTGGGTAGCCATATCTTTCGACGGGTCACCGGGGAAGGCAGCGAAGACGGTCGCTATGCGGCCATGCGCGAGCGCTTGGGCCAGGCGACCCAGCCGGTTTTTCTGGTGGTGTTCTGGCTGCAGGCCGGCCTTGCCTGGGCGTTCTCTCTGCCGTTCTGGGTCATCGCTGGCCAGCCGGACTTCCGGCCGCCGCTGTTGGTGTTGGGCGTGATCATCGGGCTGGTTTCGATCGCCGGGGAAGCGACGGCGGATCGACAACTGGCGCGTTTCAAGGCCAAGCCGGACAGCAAAGGCAAAACCTGTCGGGAAGGCCTGTGGCGCTATTCCCGGCACCCCAATTATTTCTTTGAGTGGTTGCACTGGTTCAGCTATCCGCTGATCGCCGTGGGCGCCGCCCTGGCCGGTTGGTTGTGGTTGTTGCCGGTGGCCATGTTCCTGTTCCTGTGGTTTGTCACCGGTATACCGCATACCGAAAAACAGGCCCTCAAGTCCCGTGGTGACGACTACCGCGAGTATCAGCGCACCACCAGCCCCTTCATTCCCTGGAGACCTGCTTCATGATCATTCGCCTGGCGGAGTCCGGCCTGCTTCCTGATTTCCTGGTACGCGGTGGTATTCGCCACCTGTTGGGTAAGCGTCTCGCCCAGGAGCGACAGCACCGCGAGGATCCGGATGCCTTGTTGCGCACCCTGTCGCAAGGGCCGGTGGCGGTGGCCCAGGATGAAGCCAACGAACAGCATTATGAAGTGGACTCGCGCTTTTACGAGCAGGTGCTGGGCCCGCATCTGAAGTACTCCAGCGGTCTGTGGCCGGCCGGCTGCGAAACCCTGGCGGACGCCGAGCAGGCGATGCTGGCGCTGAGCTGCGAGCGCGCGCAACTGGCCGACGGTCAGGACATTCTTGAACTGGGGTGCGGTTGGGGCTCGCTGACGCTGTGGATGGCGGCCCGCTATCCCGGCAGCCGTATCACCGCGGTAAGCAATTCGGCGACCCAGAAAGAGTGGATCCTGGCCCGCGCCGCCGAGCGCGGCCTGGGCAATGTTCAGGTGATTACCGCCGACGTGACGGTCTTCACCCCCGAGCGGACCTTTGATCGGGTGGTGTCGGTTGAGATGTTCGAACACATGCGCAACCACCGCGAGCTGATGCGCCGCATCCACGACTGGCTCAAACCCGGCGGCCGTTTGTTCGTGCACATCTTTTGTCACCGCGACCTGACCTACTTGTTCGAGACCGAAGGCGAAAGCAATTGGATGGGCCGCTACTTTTTCACCGGCGGCATGATGCCGGCCTACGACTGGTTGCCGCGTTGCGCGGACCGATTATCGCTGGAAGACCGCTGGGCGGTGAACGGCAGCCATTACGGCAAGACCCTGGAAGCCTGGCTGGTGCTGGCGGACCGTCAACGGCAAGCGCTTATTCCTTTACTGGAAGAGTGCTACGGCGCCGGCCAGGGCAAATTGTGGCTGCAACGCTGGCGCATGTTTTTCATGGCCTGCGCGGAACTGTTCAATTATGGTGACGGCGAAGAATGGTTCGTGGGCCATTATCTGTTCCGCCGTGAAAAATGAGGCCGGCATGACGCGTAAAGGTGTTCAGCATCGCCTTACCCGGGTTTTCCTGATTCAGATTCTATTCATCAGTTTCGCCACCGTGTTCGGGGTCTGGGCCACCGCCCAGATCATCGAGCAGGTTCTGGTGAAGCAAGCGCTGATCAAAGAAGCGGAGCACTACTGGAGCCTTTACGAGGAAGACGACGATTACCCCCGCCCCAATACCCGACACCTGCTTGGCTTGCTGGAAGATTCGGATACCCGGGACCCGGTTCCGGAAATGCTCGCCGAGCGGCCCGACGGCTATCAACGCGCCAAGATCGGCGACCGGAATCCGATTGTTTACATCGAGCGGCGCGGCGACGCCCGCCTTTATCTGATATTCGATGAAAAACGGGTGTCGGTACTGGCGTTTTTGTTCGGCATTTTGCCGCTCACCGCCGTGCTGCTGGTGATCTACCTGACGTCCTTCCTGGGTTGGCGCAAATCCCGTGCCCTGGTATCGCCGCTGGTGCAGTTATCCGAAACGCTGCGCCATGCCAACGTGCATGACCCGGTGGAAGCGCGCCCGGATTTCAGCCAGGTGGAAGCGGAGCCGAACAGCGAAGCCAGCATCCTGATGGCGGCGTTGGACGCCTATGCGGACCGGTTGTTGCGGTTCGTGGAGCGTGAGCGCCAGTTTACCCGTGACGCCAGCCATGAGTTGCGCACGCCCCTGGCGGTGTTCCGGGCCAACCTGGAGCTGCTCGCCAAACAGGTCGGAGACCGGCCGGTGATCAGCCGTATGTCGGACACCGTGGACGATATGGAGGCGCTGGTGGAGACCCTGTTGCTGCTCGCCCGCACCGAGCAACAGCCGATTCAGGAAGAGGCGCTGGTGGTTAACGACGTGGCGGTGAACCTGCTTGATCGCTTGCAGCCCCTGGCGGAGCGCAAGCAAATCCGCCTGCAGGCCAAGCAGACCGCGCTACTTACCCTGAACGCTTCGGAAACCGTGCTCAACATCGTTTTTACCAACCTGGTCCGCAACGCCATCAATTACAGCGGCTCCGGACAGGTGACCATCGTGGTCGCTGAAAACGCGGTGCACGTGGTGGACACCGGCGCCGGCATGGACAGCCAGGAATTGGCGCGTTTTCTGCAGCCGTTCGAACGGGGCGTCAGCAAGGAGGGCGGCCACGGCCTGGGCCTGGCCATCGTCCAGCGCCTCTGCGAGCGCTTTGATTGGCATCTGGACGTGGCCAGCCGGCCGGGCAAAGGCACTGAAGTACGGGTGCGGTTCCGTTAAGCGTTAATGCACCGGGCCGCCTTCGGCGGTCAGTGGCGGCTGCATGAGCCCCGCGGCGAGCGCCAGCGGTTCCGCGTCACACCACATCAGGATGCCCTTGGCATTGAGCGCGTCGAGCAGTCTGTCGCGCACCTGTTTGGCGCAACTGGCGGTGTTTTCCGGCAACAGGATGGCGAATTGATCACGGCCCAGATAGGCGACCATATCCTGCTGCCGAATCAAGGCGGCCAGGGAATCCGCGGCCACCTCCCGCTGCTCGTCATCGAGCCGGGCGCCGTACACTTTCAGCACCATGGCGCTTAAGCCGTAGGCCTGGCAGCGCTGACGCTCGCCGTCGAGAATCCGCAACCAGCCGGCGTCGTCCAGCAGACCGGTTTCCGGGTCGCGGCTCTCTTCTTCGAAAAATTCCGTCACCCGTTGCTGATCCAGCCCCGCCAGGTTCCAGACCAGGGCGGTCTCCAGCAGGCGGGCCTGCCGTTGCAGCGCGGCTTGAACCGCTTGGCCGTCCAGGTCCGGGCGCGGTTCCGGGCTGAGTGCGCACAAGGTGCCGAACAGCGCGCCGGTGTGGTCGCGCAGCGGCAGGCCCACATAGGCGCCGATCGGCAGCTGATCGGTGATCGGTGCGTTGCGGTAGGCTTCTTCCCGGGCGACGTCCGGGCACACCAGGGGCCCCAGATCGTTGACCCGTCGGTGGCAGATGCTGTCGCGCCAGGCGAGGATGTCGCCCTGGTCGAGATCGTAGCCCTCGCCGCAAACGTTCAGTAACAACCAGTCTTCCCCACGGCGGCGGGTCAGAAACCACATCGCCATGCCGAACCGTGACTGCAAATCCAGCAGTTGGGTATCGACGAATTCAGTGAAAGAGTGTGTTTTCCCCCATTGCATAATTATTGTCGCATAACACGTGAATGGCGCCGCCATTCTGTGCCCGCGATGCATTGTCCGCAAGGGGGAGAACTGATATCACTCGGTACGCGGCGGCCGGATACTGAATCCCACGCCCGGCAACGTTTCCAGAAGCGCGTGCTCGAACGGCTTATCCACCGCCTTGCGCAGGTTGTAAAGGTGGCTGCGCAGGGCGTCGGAGTCGGGCACCAGATCGCCCCAAAGCTCGTGTTCAAGCTGCTCGCGGCTGACCACCTTGGGCGATTCGCGCATTAGAATACGCAGAATGCGGAACGCGGTCGGTGAGAGCTTGAGAATCTGGCCTTCGCGGCGCACTTCCTGACGGGCCGGATCGAGCTGCAGATCCGCCACGGTAAGCAGATTCGGCGCCACCTCGCGGCGTTCCCGACGCACCAGTGCCTGCACGCGGGCCACAAGTTCGGGCAGGGCAAAGGGCTTGACGATGTAGTCGTCGCCACCGCGTGCGAAGCCTTCCAGCTTGTCGTCCAGTTGATCCCGGGCGGTCATGAAGATCACCGGGGTGCCCAGGGCCAGCTCCTTGCGCAAATATTGGCAAAAGCTGTAACCGTCCTCCCCGGGCAGCATCACGTCCAGTATCAGGATGTCGTAATGGTGCTCCTGGACCAGCGTACGCGCCAGGGTGGTGTCACTGGCGTAATCCACCAGCGCGCCTTCTTGCTCTAGAAACTCGACCACGGTTTGCGCCAATTGGCGATGGTCTTCAACCAGCAAAACGGACAGATTTTTCACGGCGTAGCCTCCTATACCTTTGGCTATAGTCCACCCGCGGGCGTCAAGAAACCGTCAATCATCATCACGTGATCGCGCGAAGTAGGCGCGGGCGGCCTGATTGACCCGCGGCGCCAGGCGCAGCGAGGCGATCATGGTGGGCAGCGCCATGAGCGCGTACATGCTGTCGATTATCTTGATCACCGTGCTCAGCGACCCGACCGCGCCGAGCACCACCAAAAGCAGGTAAAACCACACGTAGTAGTGTTGGTGGCGGGCGCCGACCAGAAAGCCCAGACACTTGCTGCCGTAGTACCAGAACGTGAACACGGTGCTCAGGCTCAGCACCCCGACCAGCACCGCCAGAATCACGCCGCTGTAATCCAGAAACAGGATGTTGAACGCGTTCACGGTGAGCGAGACACCGTTGGCGTCGCCGCCGCTCCACGCCCCGCTGATCAGGATCACCAGCGCCGTGCAGGTGCACACGATCAGGGTGTCGATAATCGGGCCGAGCATCGCCACCATGCCCTCGCGCACCGGCTCGCCGGTGCGGGCGGCGCCGTGGGCCATGGCTTCGGTGCCGATACCGGCCTCGTTGGAAAACGCCGCCCGCTGGACGCCGGTGATGATCACCGCGCCCAGCACGCCGCCGGCGACCGCCTCGCCGGTGAAGGCGTCACGCACAATCAAAGAGAGCGCCGGCCATACCTGGTCGGCGTGCAGCACCAGCACCACCGCGGTGAGCAACATGTACCCGGCCACCATGGCCGGCACCAGGATGCCGGTGACCCGGCCGATACGCGGCAGCTTGCCCGCCACCACCGCGAGCACCACGGCCGCCAGCGAAACGCCGAATACCAGATCGAACAGAAAGTGGTTCTCGGCGCCGGTCCAGCCGGCGGGCACCGCGATCGCCTCGCGGATGATCTCGGTAAGCTGGTTGACCTGGAAAATGGGCATGGTGCCGAGCAGACCGGCCAGCGCGAAAAAGTACGCCAGCGGTCGCCAGCGCGGCCCCAGCGCCTCGCGGATAATGTACATCGGGCCGCCCTGGAGCTCGCCCTCACTGTCCCGTCCCCGGTACATCACCGCCAGCGTGCAGGTGTAGAACTTGGTGGCGATGCCGAGAATCGCGCTCACCCACATCCAGAAGATGGCGCCGGGGCCGCCCACGGAAATGGCCACCGCCACCCCGGCCACGTTGCCCATGCCCAGGGTGCCCGACAGGGCGGTGCTCAACGCCTGGAAATGCGACAGCGTGCCCTGGTCCTTGCTGTCCACCGGACGGAACAGCAGGCGCACGCCGTCGGGCAAATGCCGGTATGGCAGCAACCGGGAATAGAGCAGAAAGAAAAGGCCCCCGCCGACCAGCAGGGTGACCAGCGGCGGGCCCCACAGAAAACCCACCAGGGACGCCAGGGCGGCATCCAGCCGTTCGAAGACGTTATCCATGGAGCATCAGACTAGCAGGATCGCGGCGCTTCGTCAGGCGTGGCTTAGCGCGGCTCAGTCACGGAGAGCGCCGACCCGGGCGAAGCGCTGGCGGTAATGGCTCGGCGACAGGCCGGTGTGGCGCTTGAACAGCCGTGAAAAGCTGCTCACGTCCTGGTAGCCCACCTGTTCCGCCAAATGGCTGAGATTGGTGGCGCCGCGCTCCAGCATCTTGCGGGAAGCCTCGATCCTCACCCGCTGCAAGTACTGCAGGGGCGGCTCCGCCAGAGCGCTGGTGAAACGGCGCTGCAACTGCCGGGGGCTCAGATGCACGCGTTCCGCCAGCTCCGCCAGGGTGGTCGGCTGGGCGTAATGCTCGTGCAGCCAGGCCTGCACTTTCTGCACCTGCTCGTCGCGGTGGTAGGTCTTGGCCGGCAGACCGGCGTACACGCTTTGCGGGTCGTTGCG
>DASUNW010000104.1:0-3981 GCA_036276955.1 Alcanivorax sp.
GTGGCGCCCACCGAGGACGACACCCTGTCCCGGCTGACCATGACCACCACCGGCGACGACAAGAAGATCGAGCAGATCACCAAGCACCTCAACAAGCTGATCGAGGTGGTCAAGCTGGTGGATCTCACCGAGGGCGCCCACATCGAGCGCGAGATCATGCTCATGAAAGTGAAGGCCACCGGCGCCCAGCGCGCCGAGGTCAAACGTACCGTGGACATCTTCCGTGGCCAGATCGTCGACGTGACCAGCACCGTGTACACGGTGCAGCTCACCGGCACCACCGACAAGCTGGAGGCGTTCATCAACGCCGTCGGCGAAGCGCAGGTGCTGGAAGTGGTGCGCTCCGGCGTTTCCGGTATCTCTCGCGGCGAGAAAGTTCTCAGCCTCTGAGTCCGGCTTCCAGCCCGGCCCGGGGCGGCTTCTTTATGGTTCGTCGCCCTTTAACGTCATTGTCGGGTTACGGCCTTTGGCCTAACCCGACCTACGGCCCGGACCAAACATCTCCCTTCAGCACCCAATCTTTAGAATCCGGTTAGGGCGAAGTCCACGGCACCGATAATCCGGTCACGCAGGTGGGCGAGCGTACCGATCGGGTCGTGAAGTCGTTTGGCGGGCAAGGACGCCATCTGGGGCGTCAGCAACAGCAGCTTTTCGTCCTGAAACGTGATGATTGGTGTCAGCCCTTTCATCGCCTGGCCGCCGAAGGCGGCGTAAAGGCCCAGCGGGATCACGATTCGAGTGGCCAGCTCTGAGATATACGGGGTTTGTATATCCACCAGATAAGGGTAGTAAGCGCGGCTGGCCTGGCTGGGATTCACGTAAACATCGAACTGGGCCATCAGAACGTCCGGAACTCGTCACCGAAACAGCCGTGCTCCTCCACGAAATGGTTATAGGCCTTGATGGCGGCTTCGTTTTCCTGGGCCCACTGTGCGGCTTCGGCTTCAGCGAGACGCTGAGTCAGGGCTTCCTCCAGCGTGGCGGACAGGTTGATATTCAGCGCCCGCGTTTTGCTTAAGAGGTCCTCGTTGACGCTGAGGTTGGCTGCTTTTTTGGGGGCTTTGGTGTCGTAAAGGGCCTTCATGGGGCGGACCTCGGTCTGGGGTTCAAGCTTTACTTTATGCGCATGCGGGTGCGCATTCAAATCCCGGGTTTAGCGGAGCTGCGACCAGAACGCCTGGATCACCGGATCGGTGAGGCGCTTTTCCAGGGTGAACAGGCCCACCTCGTAGTCCTCCAGGGCCGGCTCCACTTTCAACGGGCGGGTGCGTTCGGCCAACGGGCTGTTCTCCAGTACGATGCGCGGCGCCACGCCGACCCCGAAGCCCAGGCTGACCATGCTGACGATGGCTTCGTTGCCGCTCACCTGGGCGTAGATGCGCGGTGTGACGCCCAGGGCCCGGAACCACTGGTCCAGGCGCTGCCGGGAGAGGCCTTCCTCGGAAAGAATCATCGGCACGTCCCGCCAGGCGTCGGCCTGGGCGGGGCCGGTCAAAGCGGTGGTCAGCTCGGGCTGATCGGCGGGGGCGATGAACAGCAGCGGCGAACGCAGTATCGGCCGGAAGGCCACGCCCCGGGGCAGCTTGTCCGGGCGCGCGCCGATGGCGATGTCCTCCCGGCCGGTGGTGACCCGCTCCACCGCCTGGGCCGGGTCGCCGGTGTGCAGCTTGATCTCGATACCGGGGTAGTCGTTGCGGAAGTGGCTGAGAATGTCGTAAAGGAAGCTGTAGCTGGCGGTCACCGAGCAATACAGGCTCAGCGCCCCCTGCAGCACCCGGCTGCTCTCCTGCATGGAATGCCGGAGGCTATCCCATTGTGCCAGGGCCTCGCGGGCGTATTGCTGGAAACGCCGGCCCTCCGCCGTCAGGCTGACACTGCGGTTGTCACGCAGGAACAGGGGGGCGCCCAGCTCTTCCTCCAGTTGCCGGATGGTGCGGCTCACCGCCGAGGGGCTCATATGGCAACGGTCGCCGGCGCGGCCGAAATGCAGGGTGTCGGCGAGCGCCAGAAACAGGCGAAGCGGGCGGGTATCCATGCGGGCGTATTCCCTTTGGCGTTTCAAAAAACGGCATGCTGTGTTGCGAATATATCATTTTACGCAATACCGGGGTATGGCCTATGGTAGGCGCCATTCGTTAACCGTCATTGGGATACCACCATGCAAGTGTACTACGACAAAGACTGCGACCTTTCCATCATCCAGGGTAAGAAAGTGGCCATTATCGGCTACGGCTCCCAGGGCCACGCCCACGCCAACAACCTGAAAGAGTCCGGTGTGGACGTCGTGGTGGCGTTGCGCGAAGGCTCCAGCTCCGCGGCCAAGGCCGAGGCCGCCGGCCTCACCGTGCAGGGCGTGCCGGAAGCCGTGAAAGCCGCCGACGTGGTGATGGTGCTGGCCCCGGACGAGTACCAGGCCGCCATCTACCAGAACGAGATCGAGCCGAACCTGAAGAAAGGCGCCACCCTGGCGTTCGCCCACGGCTTCTGCATCCACTACAACCAGATCGTGCCGCGCCAGGACCTGGACGTGATCATGATCGCGCCCAAGGCGCCGGGCCACACCGTGCGCACCGAGTTCACCAAGGGCGGCGGCATCCCCGATCTGGTGGCGATCTTCCAGGACGCCTCCGGCCAGGCCAAGGATCTGGCGCTGTCCTACGCCTGTGGCATCGGCGGCGGTCGCACCGGCATCATCGAAACCACCTTCAAGGACGAGACCGAAACCGACCTGTTCGGCGAGCAGGCCGTGCTGTGCGGTGGCACCGTTGAATTGGTGAAGGCGGCGTTCGAGACCCTGACCGACGCCGGCTACGCGCCGGAAATGGCCTACTTCGAGTGTCTCCACGAGCTCAAGCTGATCGTCGACCTGATGTACGAGGGCGGCATCGCCAACATGAACTACTCCATTTCCAACAACGCCGAGTACGGCGAATACGTGACCGGCCCGGAAGTGATCAACGACGAGTCCCGTGCCGCCATGCGCAACGCGCTCAAGCGCATCCAGACCGGTGAATACGCGAAGATGTTCATCAACGAGGGTAACTCCAACTACCCGAGCATGACCGCCCGCCGCCGGCTCAACGCCGAGCACCCCATCGAACAGGTGGGTGAGAAGCTGCGCGGCATGATGCCCTGGATCAAGGCCAACCAGATCGTCGACAAGAGCAAGAACTGATGATCCGCGACTAACGTCGCTTGTGTCAGCCGCTAATTCAGCAGCGGCATCAAAAAACGCGCCCTCCGGGGCGCGTTTTTTTGTTGGTCGCCAGTGGGTTAGACTAGCCGTCCCGATGCCACACCGAGCGGCGAGACACCATGACCCAGCAGCAAGACCAGAACGAGCAGCCTCAGGCCGACCCCTTCGAAGTGGTGGAGGCGGAGCACCGTACCGGTGCCCGGCACAAGGGGGTGTATTTGCTGCCCAACCTGTTCACCACCGGCGCCTTGTTCGCCGGCTTCTACGCCATCGTGGCGGCGATGAACGGCCTGTTCGAGGCCGCGGCGGTGGGTATTCTCGTTGCCGGCATCCTGGATGGCCTGGACGGCGGCGTCGCGCGCCTCACCAACACCCAGAGCAAATTCGGCGCCGAGTACGATTCGCTCTCCGACTGCGTCGCCTTCGGCGTAGCGCCGGGGCTGGTGGCTTATTCCTGGGCGCTGACCGAGCTGGGCAAATTCGGCTGGATGGCGGCCTTCCTCTATCTGGCCTGCGCCGCGTTGCGCCTGGCGCGCTTTAATGTGCAGGCGGAGAGCACCGACAAGCGCTTCTTCATCGGTCTGCCCAGCCCCACCGGCGCCGGTTTGGTGGCGACCATGGTATGGCTGGGGGCGAGCCGGGGTATCGACGGCAACGAGGTCTCCTGGCTGGTGGCGGTGGTAGTCGCCGGCGCCGGCCTGCTGATGGTGTCCTCGGTGCGCTATCACTCCTTCAAGGAGTTCCATATCGGGCGGGTGCCGTTCAAGGTGCTGCTCGGGGTGATC
>DASUNW010000105.1:0-2050 GCA_036276955.1 Alcanivorax sp.
CCCCTGGAATATCCTGCTACTGGTGGCGCTGGTGCTGGCGTTGCCCCTGGTGCTGGGCATGTTGGTGGGTCGCCACTTTCCGCGCCTCGCTGACCGCGCCCAAAAGCCCATGCGGGTGATTACGCTGCTGGTGCTGTTCGCGTTCGTGGGCCTGGCGTTCGGCAAGAACATGGACGTCTTTCTTGAAAACGCGGATCGCATTGTCGCCCTGGTGATCGGCCAGAACGCCCTGGCGCTCGGGTTGGGCGCGCTGGCCGGGCTGCTGGTGGGGCTCAACCGCGCCGACCGGCGCGCGGTGACCATGGAGGTGGGTATCCAGAACTCCGGGCTGGGTCTGGCGATTCTGTTCACCTTCTTCCCGCAGGCCGCGGGCATGATTCTGATCGCCGGGTTCTGGGGGGTGTGGCATCTGTTCAGTGGCCTGATCCTGGCGCTGATCTGGTCGCGCAGCGCCGAGCCGGATAACAAGGAGGTGGCATGAGCCGGATACTGATTACGGGCGCGGGCGGTTACATCGGCGGGCTGCTGGGCGCGCGGCTCGCCGACGGGCACCGCGTTGTCGGGCTGGACGTGCGGGTGCCGCCGGATCTGCCGTTCCAATGCTTGCAGGCTGATATCCGCGATCCGTCCCTGGCCGGCCTGCTGCGCGAAAAGCACATCGACATCGTGGTCCATCTGGCCGCCGTGCTGGAGGATTCCGGCGACCGGGCCCGGGACTACGACATCGACGTGAACGGCACCCGCAATGTGCTTGAGGCCTGCCTGAGCGCCGGTGTCGGCCAACTTATCGTCACCAGTTCCGGCGCCGCCTACGGCTATCACCCGGATAACCCGGCCTGGCTGGACGAGCAGGACCCGCTGCGCGGCAATCCGGAATTCGCCTACTCCGACCACAAACGTCTGGTGGAGGAGATGCTGGCGGACTATCGGCATCACCACCCGGCATTGCGGCAGTTGATCCTGCGCCCCGGCACCGTGCTCGGCGAGGGCACCCGCAATCAGATCACCGCGCTGTTCGAGCGCAAACGGATTCTTGCCATCGCCGGCGCCGACTCGCCTTTCGTGTTTATCTGGGACCGCGATGTGGTGGGGGCCATTGTGCGCGGGGTGGAAACCGGCGCCGAGGGCGTCTACAACCTGGCCGGCGACGGCGCGCTGGGCGTACGTCAGGTGGCGTCGATCCTCGGTAAGCCGGTGCTGGTGCTGCCGGCCGGCCTGTTGCGCGCCGCGTTGGCGCTGGGCCACCGTCTGGGGCTGACCCCGCACACGCCGGAGAAGCTGAATTTTCTCCGTTACCGTCCGGTGCTCAGCAACCGGCGTTTGAAACAGGAATTCGGTTACCGCCCGGAAAAGACCTCCGAGCAGGTGTTCCGGTTGTTCGTCGACGCGGCGCGGGCGCGGGGGCAATTATGAGCGCGCCCACCACGATGGTCACCGGCGCCGCGTCCGGCCTGGGCTGGGCGTTGGCGCGGGCGGCGTTCGCGCGCGGCCACAGTGTGATCCTGGTCGACCGGGACGCGGATCGGTTGGCGGAGAAAAACGCCGAGCTGGCCGCCCGGGACGCGGATCGGGTGCGCCACTTCGCCGTGGATCTCACCGATGGCCCGGCCCTGGACCGATTGATCGAAGCGGTCGCCGCCGGTGGCCGCCTGGACGTGCTGATCAATAACGCCGGCATTACCCATCGTTCGCCGGCGGCGCGCACCGAGATGAAAGTGTTCCGCCAGGTCATGGCGGTGGATTGGGAAGCGCCGGTGGCCCTGACCCTGGGCTGCCTGCCGTTGCTGCGCGCCAGCGGCGGCTGCGTGATCAATATCGGTTCCATGGCCGGTTGGATGCCGGTGCTGGGGCGCGCCGGCTATTGCAGCGCCAAGGCGGCGCTCACGCAGTTCTTCGAAGTGTTGCGCGGCGAGGTGGCGGACCAGGGCATTGGCGTGTTGATGGTGTACCCGAGCTTTCTCGCCACGCCGATCGAAACCAACGCCCTCGGCTTCGACGGCAAGCCCGCCGCCCACGCCCGCTCTTCGGTGGGCAAGGTGCGCAGCGCCGA
>DASUNW010000106.1:0-5435 GCA_036276955.1 Alcanivorax sp.
AGGCCGGCGATGACGCTGGCGTCGACGATCATCAGTACGCCCAGCAGGGCGGTGCCGACGGCATTGAAAAGCAAAGCGTGCTTGAGTGATTTCCAGGGCATGGTCTTTCTCCTTCAGGTTTCTGATAGAGTCAGAATCCCCTCAGCGGGGAAGCGAAACAATTACCCGTGAGGTAATGGGAGGCACAGGTGCAGGCGGGACATTTACTATCGGAGTGGCGCCGTAATCGGCGCCTCAGCCAGCTTGATCTGGCGATGCGGGCGGACGTCTCCAGCCGCCATTTGAGTTTCGTGGAAACCGGCCGGGCGCGGCCCAGCGCCGGGCTGCTGCAGCGGCTGGCGGAGGCGCTCGATCTCAGTTGCCGGGACACCAACCACCTGCTGGTGGCCGCCGGCCATCCGCCGCGTTTTTCCGAAACGCGGCTGGACGACCCGGCGATGGCGCCGGTGCGCCAGGCGCTGGAAGTGATGCTGAATAACCATTCGCCCTATCCGGCGGCGGTGCTGGACGCGCATTGGAACCTGCTGCTCGCCAACCCGGCCCAGCAGGCGCTGATTCAGGCGATCGTCGCCGAGGGCGGCCCGCTGCCGCAGACCGGCAATATCGTCGAGCTGGTGTTCCACCCGGAGGGGTTCCGGCCGTTCATCGCCAACTGGACTACGGTGGCCGGCTTTCTGCTGCGACGTGTGCGGCGTGATCTGGATACCCGCCCGGACACGGTGCTGCGCGCGCTCTACCAGCGCCTGGGCGAGTTAGCGGATGTGGACGCCTTGCTCGAACACACCCCGCCCAGCGTGGAACCCATGCTCACCCTGGAGCTGGATATCGCCGGGCGGCGCTTGCGCACCTTTTCCACCCTGGCCTGTTTCGGCACCGCGGTGGACGTGGTGATGGAGGAGTTGCGCATCGAACATTACTTCCCCGCCGACGACGCGACCCGGGCGTTCTTCGAGGAAGCGGGCGGCTTTGATCGCACTACAGGCCCCGAATCCGTATAATTCCGCTCCCGAATCCACCGGCCACAGGATATCTATGACCGACTTTACCCCCGGCCAGCGCTGGCTCAGTGAATCCGAGACCGAACTGGGCCTCGGCCTGATCAAGGAGGTGGATTACCGTCTGGTCACGGTTATCTATCCGGCCGTGGAAGAAGAGCGGACCTACGCCAAGAACAACGCCCCCCTGTCGCGCATCACCTTCGATGAGGGCGACACCCTGACCACCGGCGACGGCCTGGAGCTGGTGGTGCAAAGCGCCGAGGACCACAACGGGCTGATGGTGTACCACGCCCACCCGGCCGGCGAGCCGGACAATGTGCAGCCGGTACCGGAATCCCTGCTCGGCCATCAGCTGCGTCTCAGCGGCGCCATGGACCGTCTGCTCACCAACCAGTTGTCGTCGAACCGCTGGTTCGAGTTGCGGCTGGCGGCACTGCGCGCCCGTGCCCAGCGCGAAGGCTCCGAAATCGAGGGCCTGCGCGGCCCGCGCATCGACCTGATTGGCCATCAGTTGTATATCGCCGACCAGGTGGCGCGGCGTTACGCGCCCCGGGTGTTGCTGGCCGACGAAGTGGGCCTGGGTAAAACCATCGAGGCGGGCTTGATTCTCCACCAGCAATTACAGACCGGCCGCGCCGGACGGGTGCTGATCGTGGTGCCGGACGCCCTGGTGCATCAGTGGTTCGTGGAGATGGCGCGGCGCTTCAATCTGCGTTTCTCGATCTTCGACGAAGAGCGTCTTCAGGCCCTGGGCAAACCCAGCGCGGAAAGCGTTAAGGACATGCTCGCCGACCTGATCGCCGAGGAACTGGGCGAGGCGGACGCGCCGGAAGTGGTGGACAATCCCTTCCTGTCCGAACAGCTGATCCTGTGCAGCACCGCCTTCCTGGAGGGGTGTGATATCGACACCCTGGCCGCCGCCGAGTGGGACCTGGTGGTGGTCGATGAAGCCCACCATCTGGAATGGTCGGAGGACGCACCGTCGGAGGCCTATCAGCGCGTCGAGCAATTGGCGCGCACCAGCCCCGGTTTGTTGCTGCTCACCGCCACCCCGGAACAACTGGGCGTGGAAAGCCACTTCGCGCGCCTGCGGCTGCTCGACCCGGACCGCTACCCCAGTCTGGAGGCCTTCGTCGAAGAGCAAGGCCATTACCGCGACGTGGCCGAGCTGGCCGGTGAACTGCACGACCGGAAAAACTGGCCGCCGGCGCTGAAAGACCGAGCCGCCGCCCTGCTGCCCGGCCAAACCGTGGACGAGGACCACCGCGACACGGTGCTGGCGGAATTGCTGGACCGGTTCGGCCCGGGCCGGGTGCTGTTCCGCAATACCCGCCACAATATTGCCGGCTTCCCGGCGCGCAAAGCGCACGGTTACCCGCTGGCGCTGCCCGCCAACTACGAGGTGGACGACGACGAACTGGAGCTGCGCCTGTATCCGGAAGCGGGCTTCCCCGACGACCGCTGGTGCGCCGAGGACCCGCGTGTCAACTGGCTGGAAAAATTCCTCAAGGCGCAGCGCGGCGAAAAGGTTCTGGTGATCTGCGCGCGCCGCGACACCGCCATCGACCTGCACGCCTACTGCGGCTACAAGCTGGGCATGAGCGTGGCGGTGTTCCACGAAGGCATGGATCTGATCGAGCGGGACCGGGCGGCGGCCTATTTCGCCGACAGCGAGGACGGCGCCCAGGCGCTGATCTGTTCCGAGATCGGCTCCGAAGGCCGCAACTTTCAGTTCGCCCACCACCTGGTGCTGTTGGATCTGCCACTCAACCCGGACCTGCTCGAGCAACGCATCGGCCGCCTGGACCGCATCGGCCAGAGCGAGGAAATTCGCATCCACGTGCCCTACTTCGAGAACCACGGTCAGGAGGTGCTGTTCCACTGGTACCACCTGGGCATGAACGCCTTTGAGCACACCAACCCGGCGGGCCATGAAATTCGCCAGCGCATCCAGCAGACACTGGACGCGGCTCTCGCCGCGCCGGATAACGTCGAAGTCCAGGAGCGGCTGATGGAAGCCACCCGTGCCGAAGCGGCGCAGCTGCGCGACTTGCTGGAAAGCGGTCGCGACCGGTTGCTGGAACTGGCCTCGTTCGACGTCGCCCGCGCGGAAACCCTCAAGGAAAAGCTGCGCGAAGCGGACGCCAACAGCCCCTGGCCATTCCTGGGCCGGTTGTTCGACCACTACGGCGTGGACCAGGAAGATCACTCCGAGCAGGCCTGGATTCTCAAGCCGGGTAATCATATGCGCGAGCCGTTCCCGGAGCTGCCCGACGACGGCGTCACCGTCACCGACGACCGCAACACCGCCCTGGCTCGCGACGACATGCAGTTCCTGACCTGGGAGCACCCGCTGGTAACCGGCGCCCTGGATATGATCCTCGGCTCCCATCGCGGCAAAGCTTCGGTGAGCCTGCTCAAGAACCCCAAGGTGAAGGCCGGCACCCTGCTGCTGGAACTGGCTTATACGGTGGAAACCGTGGCGCCCAAGCACCTGCAAGCGGACCGCTTCCTGCCGGTGACCACCATCCGTCGCCTGGTGGACGGCCGCGGCCGCGATCTGTCCGCGGCGATCAGCCATGAGGCGCTGTGCAAGCAGTGCCACAAGCTGGAAAAGCCGCTGGCGCGCAAGATCGTCGCCAGTCAAAAAACGCTGCTGGAGCGGCTGCTCAAGGCTGACGAAGACAAGGCGCGCGGCGAGGCGGACGCTATTATTGAAAACGCGCTGGCCGCCATGCGCGAGCAGCAGGCTCTGGAACTGCGGCGCCTGAAAGCGCTGCGGGCAAAAAACCCGCTGGTGCGCGACGAAGAGATCGACTTCCTGGAGCGGCAGACCGCCGCCCTGGAAACCCACTTGCAGGACGCCCTTTACCGCCTGGAGGCGGTGCGGGTGATCGTAGCCGGAGACTAGAATGAGTTATTTGCCCTGTGTGGAAATCGAGCCGCCACAATCCGCCGTGGCCAGTGTGATCTGGCTGCACGGCCTGGGCGCCAGCGGCCACGACTTCGAGCCGGTGGTGCCGGAGCTGGGTCTACCGGCGGACCTGCCGACCCGTTTTGTGTTTCCCCACGCGCCACGGATTCCGGTGACCATCAACGGCGGCATGGTAATGCCGGCCTGGTACGACATCATTGGCCTGGGTGGCGAAGGCCCCACCGATGTGGAGGGCATCCGCCGCTCCGCCGATCAGATTGACGCCTTGATCGAACGGGAAATCGAGCGCGGCGTGCCCAGCGAGCGCATCGTCATCGCCGGCTTCTCCCAGGGCGGCGCGGTGGCCTACGAAGTGGCCCTGCGCCACCCGAAAAAGCTGGCCGGCCTGATGGCGCTGTCCACCTACTTCGCCACCCAGGACAGCGTTGCCCTGAGCGACGCCAACCAGGCCCTGCCGGTGTTCATCGCCCACGGCCAGTTCGACCCCATGGTGCCCGAAGCCGGCGGCAGCCAGGCGGCCCAGGCCCTGGAAGGCAAGGGCTATCAGCCGGCCTACAAGACCTACCCGATGGAACACGCCGTGTGCCTGGAAGAAATCCAGGACATCGCCGCCTTCCTAAAAAATGTGCTCGCCTGAATCGTTCATGGTGTGCACACGCTCTGTCCGTCACTATGCTTGACGTAGTTCAACACTAAAAACGGGAGAGCAACGCCATGAGCGAGATTAAAGCCTACGGCGCGCAAAGCGCCGATTCCGGCGTCCACCCCATGTCGATCCAGCGGCGCGCACCGCGCCCGGACGACGTGGCGATCAAGATCGATTATTGCGGTGTCTGCCACACCGACATCCACTTCGCCGAAAACGACTGGGGCCGCACGCTGTACCCGGTGGTGCCCGGCCATGAAATCATCGGCCGCGTCACCGCCGTGGGCGACGACGTCAGCGGCTTCAAGGTCGGCGACGTGGTGGGCGTCGGCTGCATGGTGGATTCCTGCCGCCACTGCGACGCCTGCGAGGACGGCCTGGAACAGTACTGTCTGGAAGGCATGACCGGCACCTACAACGGCCGCGACCGCCACGATAAAAGCGTGACCTTTGGTGGCTACTCCGAATCCGTGGTGGTCAGCGAACGCTTCGTGGTGCGGGTGCCGGAAAAACTGGACCCGGCCGCCGCCGCGCCGATTCTTTGCGCCGGTATCACCACCTATTCACCGCTGCGCCACTATGGCGTCGAAGCCGGCGACAAAGTGGGCGTGGTGGGCATGGGCGGCCTCGGCCATATGGGCGTGAAGTTCGCCAAGGCCCTGGGCGCCGAAGTGACCCTGTTCACCCGCTCTGAAAGCAAGGTGGGCGAGGCGAAGAAACAGGGCGCCGACCACGTGGTGGTGTCCACCGACCCGGACCAGATGGCGGCCATGACCGGTAAGCTGGACTTTATCCTCGACACCGTGCCGGTGCGTCATGACCTCAACCCCTACCTGAACGCGCTGCGCTACGACGG
>DASUNW010000107.1:0-3403 GCA_036276955.1 Alcanivorax sp.
CACCAGGAAAGCCTGGTGACCCTGCGCTGGCGCCTGCATCTGAACAACGGCCACCGGGACACCCTGATCGTGCGGCGCGCCCGCCAGGGCCACGACGCCGCCACCTGGCTGGATCTCAGCCAGCGGCGCCTGAGCCACCACGAACTGAGCGCCCCGGTGCTGGGCCTGAGCCTGGACGGCGGCCGTCCCCGGCCGCGCAACCCCGGGCTCGCCGAACTGTTCCCGGACCCCGGCGCCCGCCCGCCCCTGGCCGGCCTGCTGGAAAAGCTGGCCGGCGAACCGGACCTGGGCGTGTACCGCCCGGACCGGGGCGACGGCCACCTGCCGGAGGAAACCGAACGGGGCCGCGCGCCGCTGGCGTCCCCGCCCAAAACCGCCGCCGACGATCAGAACAGCGACCAGGACCGGCCCCTGTGGCTGCTCGATCCGCCCCGGCCGCTGACCCTGCGTAACCGGGTGCCCCACTGGCGCGGCCGGCCGCTGGCCCTGTTCCCCCAGGAGGAACGCTTCAGCCAGCCCTGGCACGACCTGGCCGCGCGCCGCTACCGCGTCGCCCACCACCCCGACGGGCTCTGTTGCTGGGTGTTCGAGGACGACCAGGCACGGTGGTGGTTGCAGGGTTTTTTTTAGCTGCAAGCTGCAAGCTTCAAGCAGGCCGTGCGGTCGGCAAGGCCGTGCCGCTGATGGACGCTAGGTGAGCGCGATACAGGATTCAGGATTCAGAGGCTAGCGCGGTGCTATCAGGCATGCGTTGCACTCTGTAGCCCGTGTTTGACTCACACATCAGTTCAGGGCTCGCAACCATCAGACAGGCACCACGCACGCCTCTGTATCCTGAATCCTGCATCCTGAATCGTCTTTTGGCTGTTGACCTGCACGGCCCACCCTTCAGCACGGCCTGCTTGCAGCTTGCCGCTGAATTCACCGGAGTTTTGATGGATTTCGCAGAGTTACATTGCACATCGGCGTTCACCTTCCTCACCGGCGCCAGCCAGCCGGAAGAGCTGGTGCTGCAGGCCTGGCGCCAGGGCTACCGGGCCCTGGCGATCACCGACGACGGCTCCTTGGCCGGGGTGGTGCGCGCCTACCAGGCCCGCGAGAACCTGAAAAAGGCCCTTAAGGACGAAGGCCGCACGCTGGATTTCCGGCTGATCGTGGGCAGCCATTTCCGCCTCCACCAGGACCGGGGCGAGCTGCGCCTGGTGCTGCTGGCCCGCGACCGGCAAGCCTACGGCGAGATCGCCACGCTGATCACCCGCGGCCGCCGCCGTGCGGAGAAAGGCCACTACCGGCTGCACTGGCAAGACCTGACGCGCCTCGACCGCAACGCCCTGTGCCTGTGGCTGCCCGCCGGCGACGACCGCGACGAACACCACGCCGCCCTGCTGAAAGACCACTTCGGCGAGCGCCTGTGGCTGGCCTGCGAACTGCTCCAGGACGGCAATGACGCCCTGCACTACCGCTACTGCTATCAGCTGGCGGACCGCTTCGGGCTGGCCATGACCGCCGCCAACGACGTCCACTACCACCGGCCGGAACGCCAGCGTCTGCAGGAGCTGCTCACCGCCCTGCGCCTGAACACCACGGTGCGCGACCTGGGCCGGCGCCGGTTCCAGAACGACCAGCGCCACCTGCGCGGCCTGGACCGGCTGGCGGAGATCTACCCGCCGGCACTGCTGGAAGAAGCCGCCTGGATCGCCGACCAGTGCCACTTCGAAATGGACGAAATCCGCTACCAGTACCCGGAAGAAGTGGTGCCGCCGGGCCAGAACGCCGACGACTATCTCGCCGCCCTCGCCCACCAGGGCGCCGAAGCCCGCTACCCGGACGGCGTGCCGGACACGGTGCGCGCCCTGGTGGACAAGGAGCTCGGGCTGATCCGCCAACTCGGCTACGCGCACTACTTTCTCACCGTGCACGACATCGTCGCCTTCGCCCGTGGCCAGGGCATCCTCTGCCAGGGGCGCGGCTCGGCGGCCAACTCGGCGGTGTGCTACTGCCTGGGCGTCACCGAGGTGGACCCGGGCCGCAGCCAGCTTTTGTTCGAGCGCTTTATCTCCCAGGAGCGGGACGAACCACCGGACATCGACGTGGACTTCGAGCACGAACGCCGCGAAGAGGTGATGCAGTACCTCTACCGCAAATACGGTCGCGACCGCGCCGCCCTGGCCGCCACCGTGATTCACTACCGTACCCGCTCGGCGGTGCGCGACGTGGGCCGCGCCCTGGGCGTGGACCTGGACATCATCGAGCGCCTCAGCGGCAACCTGGCCTGGTGGGACAAACCCGACGCCCTGGTGGAACGGTTCCGGGAGGTGGGCCTGGGCGGCTCCACCCTGGGCCGCCACTACCGGGAACTGGTGCAGGAGCTGGTCGGCTTCCCGCGCCATTTGTCCCAGCACGTGGGCGGCTTCGTGATCACCCGCGACCCGGTGCACACCCTGGTGCCGGTGGAAAACGCGGCGATGCCCGACCGCACCCTGATCCAATGGGACAAGGACGACCTGGAATCCCTGGGCCTGATGAAAGTGGACGTGCTGGCCCTGGGCATGCTCACCGCGATCCGCAAAACCCTGGACATGGTGCAAGGCTACCGGGGCCGTCCCATGGCGATGCAGGACATCCCCGCCGACGACGAGGCCACCTACGACATGCTCTGCAAGGGCGACAGCCTGGGCGTGTTCCAGGTGGAATCCCGCGCCCAGATGAACATGCTGCCGCGCCTGCGGCCGCGCAAATTCTACGACCTGGTGGTGGAAGTGGCGATCGTGCGCCCCGGCCCGATCCAGGGCGACATGGTGCACCCCTACCTGCGCCGCCGCGACGGTCTGGAAGAAACCGACTACCCGGACGACAAGGTCAAAGCGGTGCTGGAACGCACCCTGGGCATACCGATTTTCCAGGAACAGGTGATCAAGCTGGTAATGGTGGCGGCGGGCTTTTCCGGCGGCGAAGCCGACCGTCTGCGCCGGGCCATGGCCCGCTGGGGCAAAAGCGGCGAGCTGATGGAATTCGAAGCCCGGGTGATCGACGGCATGCGCGCCAACGGCTACAGCGGCGACTACGCACGCCGCCTGTTCGAACAAATGAAAGGCTTCGGCGGCTACGGCTTCCCGGAATCCCACTCCGCCAGCTTCGCGCTGCTGGTGTACGTGTCCGCCTGGCTCAAACGCCACCACACCAGCGCCTTCTACTGCGGCCTACTCAACAGCCTGCCGATGGGCTTCTACTCGCCCTCGCAGATCCTCCAGGACGCGCGTCGCCACGGCATCGAAATACGCCCGGTGGACGCCCGCCACAGCCACTGGGACCACAGCCTGGAAGAACAGCAGCGCGAAAAACTCGGCGTGCAACCGGCCCTGCGCCTAGGCTTGTGCCAGATCAAAGGCTTTAACCCGGAAGC